>NZ_JAMOIT010000029.1:0-50925 GCF_023656375.1 Paenarthrobacter sp. TYUT067 | reverse complement strand
TTCCATACACATTATGTGTGAGAGGCCCCCAGCCAGACCACTGGGTTGATAGGCCGGATGTGGAAGCGAGGACTAAAGACTCGTGAAGCTGACCGGTACTAATAGGCCAACAACTTACACCACACAACACACACTGCACGCGTCCACTATGTGGTTCCCGAACAACAACCGTTCACGGAACCAACAACTAAATACACAACACCACAGTTGTAACCACAGTCTTCCCACCCGGGAAAGCAGCCCCCACAAGGGCCCGCACACCCGGGACGGGTAACAGAGTTACGGCGGTCATAGCGTGGGGGAAACGCCCGGTCCCATTCCGAACCCGGAAGCTAAGACCCACAGCGCCGATGGTACTGCACCCGGGAGGGTGTGGGAGAGTAGGACACCGCCGGACAACCATTCACGGAGGAGCCCCGACCACACGGTCGGGGCTCCCCGCATTTAACAACCAAGCCACCCCACAGCTCTCTGCCTGGGGTGCTGTCTCCCATGGCGGATGAGCGCCGGTGGTGCGAGACGGCTTGGTAGCGTCGCGCTTGTGAGACTTGCCACGGGACGGCCTAAAGGTGCTTCCGGCGTTCGGTGGCTGTGGCGGGGTCGAATAGAATTGAACCAGATATACGAGTCGGTAGCCGAGCGCTACTGGCGGCGTGACAACGAAATAAGGGTTATGAGCGACTACGCACGCGCCAGTGGTCGGCTCGCAACAGGAGGAATCCACCATGGCTGAGCACAACGGCGGCGATCGCGGCGGCAATCGCGGAAACTTCGGAGGGAACCGCGACGACCGCGGTTCGTACCGCCCCAACAACAATTCCGGCGGAGACCCGCGCGGGTTCCGTTCCAGGGAGAACCGGGACGGTAATGATCGTCCGGCCCGTGACGGTGAGCGTCGTCCCTTTAACAATGACCGCGGGGAGCGGCCTGCCCGTGATGGCGAGCGACGCCCCTTTAACAATGACCGCGGCGATCGTCCGGCTCGTGATGGTGAGCGTCGCTCCTTTGGTGGCGACCGTGACCGTAAGCCTTTCGGTGACCGTGGCGATCGTCCGGCCCGTGATGGCGATCGTCGTCCGTTCAATAATGACCGTGGCGACCGTAAGCCCTTCGGCGACCGGCCCGAGCGTGGACCGCGGAACTTTGATGGCCCCCGCCGCGACAACGATGACCGCCGCTCCTTCGGCGGCGACCGTGACCGTAAGCCCTTTGGCGATCGTAGTGATCGTCCGGCCCGTGATGGCGAGCGTCGTCCGTTCAATAATGACCGCGGCGACCGTAAGCCCTTCGGCGACCGGCCCGAGCGTGGACCGCGGAACTTTGATGGCCCCCGCCGCGACAACGATGACCGTCGCTCCTTCGGCGGCGACCGTGACCGCAAGCCCTTTGGCGATCGTAGTGATCGTCCGGCCCGCGATGGCGATCGTCGTCCGTTCAATAATGACCGCGGCGACCGTAAGCCCTTCGGCGACCGGCCCGAGCGTGGATCGCGGAACTTTGATGGCCCCCGCCGCGACAACGATGACCGCCGCTCCTTCGGCGGCGACCGTGACCGCAAGCCCTTCGGTGACCGCGGCGACCGCAAGTCCTACGGAGACAGGCCCGAACGCGGCGGCGACCGTAAGCCCTTCGGCGACCGCAACGAACGCGGTGGCGCATGGGAAGAGCGCCCCGCACGCGTTCCCAACGCCAAGGACATCCGCAGCGCCAACCGTCCTGACCGTGAGCGTTCCCCCGAAATTGACGAGGACGTCACGGGCAAGGAACTCGACCGCGCTACGGGCCACCAAATCAAGACCCTCGAGGAGCAGAGCGCAGGTTGGGTCGCAAAGCACCTGGTCATGGCGGGACGTTTGATCGACATTGAGCCCGAGCTCGCCTTCCAGCACGCCCTTGCTGCAAGCCGCCGCGGTGGACGCCTCTCAGTAGTACGCGAAGCGGTAGGTCTGACCGCTTACGCTGCCGGCCATTACGGCGAGGCGCTGCGTGAATTCCGTACCTACCGCCGCATCAGTGGGTCCAACGTGCATTTGCCGGTGATGGCCGACTGCGAGCGTGGCCTTGGCCGCGCTGATCGTGCACTGGACATGGTGCGCTCTCCCGAAGCCCAGGATCTTGACGCTCCGGGCAAGGTTGAGCTCGCTATCGTTGCCTCCGGCGCACGTGCGGACCTCAATCAGCTGGATGCTGCTGTCAGCGAGCTCGAGATCCCACAGCTGGACATCAACCGAGCCTTCTCTTACAGCCCGCGCCTCTTCCGCGCATACGCTGAGGCTTTGAGCGCAGTGGGTCGTACCGAGGAAGCCGATAAGTGGGCCCGCCAGGCGCTCGTTGCTGAGAGCGCCTTGGGTGTTGGCGACTTCGCTGAGCCCGAAATTCTTGACCTTGGCTGGGACGAGCAGGAAGAAGCAGCCGCGCGGAAGCCGCGCTTCGAGAAGCCGGTGCGGGACACCGACGTCGTGAAGCCTGAAACAGAAACGGTCATTGTTGAGGCCGCAGCCGCTGACGTTGAGCACGATGAGGTTGAGCTTGATGATGCGGAGTCTGACTACTTCGAGTCGGATGACGCAGAATCTGACATCGATTCAGCTGAAGACGACGTAGAGGCAAAAGACGAAGATACCGAGAACGAGGGCTCCGACTCCCAGCATGGCTGATTCACTGATCTCACTGTTTGATGCTGTCCTTTCAGATCTGGACGGGGTGGTCTATGCGGGACCGCATGCCATCCCTGGGGCCGTGGAGTCATTGCGGCGTCTCGAAACTGTAGGCGTTGGCCTTGGTTATGTGACCAACAATGCCTCCCGCACTCCGGCTCAGGTTGCGGCGCATCTGCGGGAGCTTGGCGCGCCGGCTGAGGACCATCAAGTGGTCAGTTCCTCCCAGGCAGCAGGGGAGCTTTTGGCTTCCATGCTGCCTGCGGGGGCGCATGTCCTCATCACCGGCAGCGCAGCTTTGGCTCATGAGATCGAATTGGCGGGACTCAAGCCCGTGCACAGTGCCGCCGAATCTCCGGTAGCCGTCGTCCAGGGTTTCAACCCGGAGATCGGCTGGAAGGATCTCGCGGAGGCGTCGTATGTTGTGGCCGGGGGAGCCAAGTGGTTTGCCACCAACACGGACATGTCCATCCCGCAGGCCCGCGGCATGGCCCCTGGGAATGGAACGCTTGTTGCCGCTGTGGCGGCTGCCACGGGAAAGACACCTCTGGTGGCCGGCAAGCCGGAAGCCCCTCTGTTCCATGCAGCGGCCAAACGGCTTAAGGCCGACCGTCCGCTGGTTGTGGGCGACCGTTTAGACACCGACATCCTGGGCGGCAACCGTGCAGGATTTGCGACGGCGGCCGTCCTCACCGGGGTGGACACCACCCACACCATCATTGCTGCACGAACGGATGAACGACCGGACTACCTCCTGGCGGACTTGGAGGGCCTGTACGCGCCGTATCCGGAGGTTGTCAGCGACGCCGGTACGTTCCGTTGTGGTGCGGCATCTGCAGTTGCCGGGGATGGCGCCGTGACCGTCACAGGAGACGAGGCCGATCTCGACGCTTGGCGGGCGGCATGCGCGGCGTGGTGGGCAGCTGTTCCGGACACGGACGTGGCGCAAACGCCGCAGCTGGTGTGGCGAAATCACTAGACTGGTGCGATGACCGACCCCCAACAGTCCGATGCGGAACATCCCGATCCGGAACCACCCGCAGTCCAGTGGCCTGACACGGCGAGCCCCACGGGGGATCCCCTGGTGGACAGGGCCCTCGGCCTGCTGGACGGCGTAGCGGAGTCACCCGTGCCCGACCATGGGGAGCTGTACACCGGCATCCATGACGCCTTGTTGGAAGCTTTGGACGCGGAACCCGGGCTTCCGGCAACCCCGAAGAGCAGCTCGCGCCCGGAAGGCAACAGTTAACGAATGCCAAGACTTGATCAGGAACTCGTCGCCCGTGGGCTGGCGAGGTCGCGTACGCATGCCGCCAAGCTCATCAGTGATGGCAAGGTCAGCTCGAACGGGCACGTTCTCGTCAAAGCCGCACATCACGTGGATGCGGAGACGGAGCTGGATGTCGAATCCCATCTGGAGGACATTTACGTGAGCCGTGCCGGGCACAAGCTGGCCGGCGCGCTGAAGGCGTTCCCCGCCGTCGTGGTTGCCGGTAAGCGGTGTCTCGACGCCGGTGCCTCCACAGGCGGTTTCACTGACGTTCTGCTCCGGCAAGGTGCCGCCCAGGTGGTGGCGGTGGATGTGGGGCACGGCCAGCTGGTGCCGCACCTTCGGGAGGACCCCAGAGTGGACGTCCATGAAGGCCTCAACGTCAGGTACATGACACCGGAGCATGTCGGTGGCCCGGCGACGTTGACGGTGGCTGACTTGTCGTTCATTTCCTTGACGCTGGTCCTCTGGCCACTTGCGCAATGCACCGAGCCGGGCGGTGACATGGTCCTGATGGTGAAACCACAGTTCGAGGTTGGCAAGGAACGCCTGAGCCGAACCGGTGTGGTGTCCTCCGAGAATGAACGCCGGCGGGCGGTGGCCCAGGTTGCCCGCGCTGCAGTGGACGCAGGCCTGGAACTTCAAGACCTTGCGGCCAGTCCGTTGCCGGGCCAGGACGGAAATGTTGAATACTTCCTGTGGATGAAGCGCAGTATGTCAGCGGTGTTGCCTAAGATCGAAGAGCGGGACGAGGACGTTGCTGCGTTGATCAAGAAACTCTGGCCGAACCACTAGAAAGCAGATCCGATGAGCAGGCGTGTACTTGTCCTTGCCCACACAGGGCGGGAGGAATCGCTCCGCGCAGCGTGGGATGCCTGTACGCAACTGCATTCCTCCGGCCTGGTTCCCGTGCTGCAGAAATCCGAACTTGCAGATATTGAACGATTCTTCGGCGCCCTTGATACGCCTATCGAGATCCTCAACGATCACGTCAATCTTGAGGACGTGGAGCTGGTGATGGTTCTTGGTGGGGATGGCACCATCCTGAGGGCTGCCGAACTGGTGCGCGAGGTGGACGTCCCGCTGCTGGGCGTCAACCTGGGGCATGTGGGCTTCCTGGCGGAAAGTGAACGCGCCGATCTGGCCCAGACCGTGGAGTGGATCGCCAGCCGCCAGTACACGGTGGAAGAACGCATGACAATCGATGTCCAGGTGTGGGTCAAGGGCCAGAAGATTTGGCACACGTGGGCTTTGAACGAAGCTGCCATCGAGAAGGCCAACCGGGAACGGATGCTGGAAGTTGTCACCGAGGTGGACGAGCGTCCTTTGACGTCGTTCGGCTGTGATGGTGTTGTCCTCGCTACGCCCACCGGTTCCACAGCCTATGCTTTCTCTTCAGGAGGGCCCGTAGTGTGGCCTGAGGTCGAAGCATTGGTCATTGTTCCCATCAGTGCACATGCGCTTTTTGCCAAGCCCTTGGTGGTGTCCCCGCGTTCCAAGCTGGCCGTGGAAATCATGAACCGGACCGACGCCACCGGAGTTCTCTGGTGCGATGGCCGTCGTTCGGTGGATCTGCCGCCTGGAGCCCGTGTTGAAGTAACGCGCTCGGCCACCCCGGTGCGCCTGGCCCGGACCCACAAGACGCCGTTCTCTGCCCGGCTTGTCCGCAAGTTCCAGCTTCCCATCCACGGCTGGCGTGGCCCGGCCCCTCGGAGCGGCGAAGTCCACACCGGTCCCATCCCCGTCATCCGGACCCTGTCACCGGCTCCTTTGCCCAGTCCCCGGGACTCTGCAACGTCCCAGGACCTGGGGCAAGGTGAGCCATCAGATCCCACGAATGCGAAGTGAACCATGCTTGAAGAACTCCGAATCCGTGACCTCGGCGTCATCACAGACGCAGCCCTGCCGCTAGGCCCGGGCCTCAGTGTCGTCACCGGCGAAACCGGTGCCGGCAAGACCATGGTGGTGACCGCCGTCGGACTTCTTCTTGGTGCGAGATCTGACGCCGGTGCCGTTCGAAGCGGGGCCAAATCCGCCTCGGCCGAAGCTGTGTTGAAGCTTGATCCGGGGCACAGCGCGGTGGAGCGAGCCAAGGAAGCCGGCGGCGAGGCGGAAGAGTTCGACGGCGTTGCTGAACTCCTGCTGGCCCGCACCGTTGGTGCTGACGGACGTAGCCGTGCTTATGTTGGCGGGCGAGCGGCACCAGTGGGAGTGTTGGCCGAGCTGGGCGAAAGTCTGGTGGTAGTCCATGGGCAGTCGGACCAGATCCGGCTCAAGAGCGCTACCGCGCAGCGGCACGCGTTGGACAGGTTTGCCGGAACGTCCCTGGCGAAGACTCTGGGGGAGTACCAGGACCTGTTCAACCACTGGAAGGCTATCCAGTCTGAACTTGATTCGTTGCGCAGGGAAGCCCGCGAGCGTCTGCGCGAGGCTGAATCGCTGGACGCCGCCCTCAAGGAAATTGATGAGGTGGATCCCCAGCCGGGTGAAGACGAAACGCTCAAGGCCGAGGCCGTAAAACTGGCCAACGTTGAAGAACTGCGTTTAGCGGCAGCTGCTGCCCATGAGTCCCTCATTGCCGAGGAATTCGGGGACGCCGGCGACGCAACCACCATGGTGGATGCGGCCAAGCGGACGTTGGAGCATGTGGCTGAGCATGACGAGGAACTCCGTTCGGCAGCAGCCCGGCTGGCGGAGGTGGGCTTCCTCCTCAATGACATCGCCGCCGAGCTCTCCAGTTACCAGGCGGCCCTGGACACCGAAGGCCCTGAGCGGCTCTCCGAAATAGAGGAACGCCGGGCTGCCCTTGCCAAGCTGATCCGCAAGTATGCCCCGAGCATTGATGAAGTGCTTGAGTGGGCGGCTACTGCGAGGACCCGCCTTGATGAGTTGCAGGATGACTCCACTCGCATCGAATCCTTGGACGCCGAGGTTGCTTCTGCGGAGGCAACGCTGCGCAAGCTGGCGGCGGGCATCACCAAGGCCCGGCTCAAGGCGTCGAAGGACCTCTCAGCCCGGGTCAGTGCCGAGCTGAAGGCTCTGGCGATGGCTGACGCCACCTTGGTCATCGAGGTGGACGGGAGCGGCCCGCTGGGCCCCTGGGGCACTGATGAGATCGCTTTTCTCCTCCAGCCCCACTCCGGTGCTCCGGCGAGGCCCCTGGGCAAGGGGGCCTCCGGCGGTGAACTGTCCAGGGTCATGTTGGCCATTGAGGTAGTGCTCGCCGCAGTGGATCCCGTCCCGACGTTCGTCTTCGATGAGGTGGACGCCGGGGTGGGTGGGCGGGCCGCCGTCGAAATTGGACGCAGGCTGGCGATGCTCGCCCGGCACGTCCAGGTGCTGGTGGTGACCCACCTGCCGCAGGTGGCTGCCTTCGCGGATCAACATATCCGCGTGACCAAAACGTCCGTGCGCGGCGCTGACGGGAAGACCACCACCGGCTTCACCTCCAGCGACGTGCAGCTTCTCAGCGACGATGAGCGGGTCAAGGAGCTTGCCCGCATGCTGGCCGGCCAGGAGGATTCCGAGAGTGCGCAGGCGCATGCCCAGGAACTGCTGGATGACGCAAAGCTTTTACCGCAGCGCGCCTAGTGTCTTTGGGGGAGTGCGGGTGTTTTGGTGGAGTGCGACCACCATCACATCGGTGCACTTAATCCCGCCCGGGTCTTGCTTGGACCGCGGTGGTGAGCAACTATTGACCATTTGGGGAATCCGAACGGACGCTTGGAAGGCGTAATTGATGATAAGCTCGAATTCCGTGGTGCAGCGATCAAATTCCCGTGTAAATTCCCGGTTCCCGGGCTCGTCCAAGACGACCAAACACATCTTCGTCACCGGTGGTGTGGCGTCCTCGCTCGGTAAGGGTCTGACGGCTTCAAGCCTCGGTCACCTGCTGCGGGCACGTGGTTTGTCTGTAACTATGCAGAAGCTCGATCCTTATCTGAATGTGGATCCGGGCACGATGAACCCCTTCCAGCACGGCGAAGTATTCGTGACCGATGACGGCGCCGAAACTGACCTCGATATTGGTCACTACGAGCGCTTCCTCGACGAAAACCTCGAAGGTTCGGCCAACGTCACAACGGGCCAGATCTACTCCACCGTTATCGCCAAGGAACGTCGTGGCGAATACCTCGGGGACACCGTTCAGGTCATTCCCCACATCACCGATGAAATCAAGCGCCGCATGCGCCTGCCTGCTGAAGGCAAGAACGCTCCGGACGTCATCATCACCGAAATCGGTGGCACCGTGGGCGACATCGAGTCGCAGCCCTTCCTTGAGTCCGCGCGCCAGGTCCGTCAGGATGTGGGCCGCAACAACGTCTTCTTCCTTCACGTTTCGCTGGTCCCGTACATCGGTCCTTCCCAGGAACTGAAGACCAAGCCCACGCAGCACTCCGTGGCAGCCCTTCGCTCCATTGGCATCCAGCCTGAAGCAATCGTGATCCGCTCGGACCGCGAAGTGCCCGAAGCCATGCGCGAGAAGATCGGCCGCATGTGCGACGTCGACATCGACGCCGTGGTCAACGCCGCTGACGCACCCAGCATCTATGACATCCCCAAGACCCTGCACTCCCAGGGCCTGGACTCCTACATCGTCCGTGCGCTGGATCTGCCGTTCAAGGACGTTGACTGGAGCAAGTGGGACAAGCTGCTTGAAGCTGTTCACAACCCCAAGCACGAGGTCGAGGTAGCCCTGGTGGGCAAGTACATCGACCTTCCGGACGCCTACCTCTCGGTCACCGAGGCACTCCGCGCCGGCGGTTTCGCCAACGAAGCCAAGGTCAAGATCCGCTGGGTCCCGTCGGACGAGTGTGAAACTTTGGCAGGGGCAACCAAGTCCCTGGCTGGCGTGGACGCAATCTGCGTTCCCGGTGGCTTTGGTATCCGCGGCCTTGAAGGCAAGCTTGGCGCTCTGAAGTTCGCTCGCGAAACCAAGCTCCCGGTCCTGGGCCTTTGCCTGGGCCTGCAGTGCATGGTGATCGAGTACGCCCGCAACGTGGTCGGCCTTGAAGGGGCTTCCTCCAGCGAGTTCGAGCCGGATTCGAAGTACCCGGTTATCGCCACCATGGAAGAACAGCTGGACATCGTGGACGGCAAGGGAGACCTCGGCGGCACCATGCGTCTGGGCCTCTACGAAGCCAAGCTTGACGAGGGCTCGGTCATTGCCGAGACCTACGGCACCACCACTGTCAGCGAACGCCACCGCCACCGCTACGAGGTCAACAACAAGTACCGCGACCAGATCGCTGCCGAGGGCCTGGTGTTCTCCGGTACTTCCCCTGACGGCAAGCTCGTGGAATATGTGGAGCTTCCCCGCGAAGTCCACCCGTACTACGTGGCAACGCAGGCGCACCCGGAGCTCAGCTCCCGCCCCACGCGCCCGCACCCGCTGTTCGCAGGTTTGGTCAAGGCTGCTTTGGAGCGTCGTGAAGGTGCCCCCGCGGCCACCAAGACCGGCGCCCGCACAGTAGCTGCCAAGTAAACGCAAGTACTAACGAAGGACGGCGCGATGCCCGGCATTTCTGAAACCCCCCGCACATCAAGGCAGGTTTCGGACATGCCGAGCCCGCGCCGTCTTTTGTCTACCAGCAAGGTGTACGAAGGGCGCATTTGGGACGTGGTCAGCGACTCGTTCCAACTGAGTGACGGCACGGACACCCTGGTTCGTGACTACATCGACCACCCGGGTGCGGTTGCGGTGCTGCCCATGAACGTGGACGGCGAAATCCTGTTGCTGAAGCAGTACCGTCATCCGGTGGGCATGGATTTGTGGGAGATCCCCGCTGGCCTGCTGGACGTCGAGGGCGAGGACTTTGTGGTGGGTGCGGCCCGGGAGCTGGCTGAGGAAGCTGATCTGGTTGCCGCTACCTGGAACGTCCTTGTGGACTTCTTCAACTCCCCGGGCTCATCCAGCGAGGCTGTCCGCATCTACTTGGCACGCGGCCTCAGCGATGTCGCCTTGGCGGACCGGCACGTCCGGACCGATGAAGAAGCTGAAATTGAACTCCATTGGGTGCCGCTTGAAGACGCCGTGAAGGCAGTGATGGACGGCCGTCTGCACAATCCCTCAGCCGTGTTGGGGATTCTGGCTGCCGCTGCCGCAAAGGCCGATGGCTTCACCAGCCTTCGCCCCGCCAACGCGCCCTGGCCGGCTCACCCGAGCCAGCGCTGAGCATGGCCGAGGCCGCCACTCGAACCGCAAATGGCGTTGACCGTGCGGTAACTGACTATCTGCAGCACGTCGGCGTGGAACGCGGTTTGGCGGCCAATACCTTGTCCGCCTACCGCAGGGACTTGTCCCGGTATTCGAACTTTCTGGCAGCCCAAGGTGTAGATCAGCCGGGAAACATCACCCGGCATCATGTGACGGCTTTCGTCCAGGCGTTGTCCGACGGTTCCGATGGCGGCGCGGTACTGGGCGTCCGCTCCGCCGCGCGGACAGTGGTGGCCGTCCGTGGGCTCCATAAGTTTTGGGCGCTGGAAGGAACCACGACGGCGGACCCCGCCAGCGATGTCCACCCGCCCATGCCAGGCAAACGGCTTCCCAAAGCCATCAGTGTTGGCGAAGTGACGCGCATCCTGGAAGCTGCCGGCTCGGATAGCGCCACTGGCCTCCGGGACCGTGCCCTGCTTGAGTTCCTGTACTCCACAGGGGCCCGCATCAGCGAGGCCGTGGGACTGGACGTCGATGACGTCTCCCTCGAAGACACCGGTGGCGACCCCGCAATTGTGCGGCTGTTCGGCAAGGGGTCCAAGGAGCGTCTGGTGCCTCTGGGCTCCTACGGTGCCCGCGCCGTCGGGGCCTATGTTGTCCGCGGCAGGCCGCTCCTGGCGTCCAAGGGCAAAGGCACTCCCGCGCTGTTCCTCAATGCCCGGGGTGGCCGGATCAGCCGGCAGAGTGCTTGGACCATCCTGAAGACGGCGGCCGAGAAGGCCAACATCACCAAGGATGTTTCGCCGCACACTTTGCGCCATTCCTTTGCCACCCACCTGTTGGAAGGTGGAGCAGATGTCAGGGTGGTGCAGGAGCTCCTGGGACACGCATCAGTAACCACAACACAGGTCTATACATTGGTCACCGCGGATACATTGCGCGAGGTCTACGCCGCCGCGCATCCCAGGGCGTTGGGCTGAACGGGGCTATTCGAGCACGTTGAGCGTCAGCTCCACTGCGTCCACGAACAATGCCAACAGCGACGTCCCCAAGCCAGCTACGAGCAACAGCCCGGGGTGTGCAAGCCCCACCACCACCCGCTTGAGCCGCGGGCGTCCACGGAGGAACTTCTTTGGTACGCGTGTCTTCTGCGGTACCTGCCGCCAACCCCGCAACCGCCGCAGGAACCATGCGCAGCGGATAATGAAGGCCATCCAAAGGACGGAGAGGACCAGTGGAACTGCGGCCAGCATGAGGTTGAACCCCAGGGCGGTGACTTCCTTCTCGGAATCGCCAATGACAGTCTGCACGGTGGTGGAGATGGAGGCACTCATCACCACGGAGGCTGCCCACACCATGAACGCTGCCACCAAGGCAAGGAACCGGACGAAGAAGTGGCCGAGGACTGTTGCATCCACGGCCCGGAGATGGCTGCGGGGCGTGGCGTGCAGCACCACCAGCGTGGAGATCAGGGTAGGAAGCGCGGCCACGAGTACCAGCAGGTACCAAGTCCATCCGGCCAGGTCCACCACCTCGTCCAGGACGATCAGCCCTGCCCACACCACGGTCCACGCCCAGCCTGCATAAAGGGGGTGTGCCACCAGCCATCGGGGCAACCACGTGTCCCGTTCCGGTTGGGCTTTGGGAGCTCTTTCTGCGGGCCCTGCAGCGTTGTCGGACGGCGGTTCTGCAACGTCGTCGACGGCGGCCACCTTGGTTGGCCGGTTACCCCCACCTTCTGTCATGGGCTCACTGTAGCAATGGCGGCAGTGGCAGGGGAGATCAGGTTAAGGTAGGCAGCATGACTGCAGCCCATGTGACCTTGTGCTTCCTCCTCCGCGACGGCGCGGACGGCGAGCATGTCCTGCTCGGAACCAAGAAGACAGGTTTCGGCAGGGGCAAGGTAGTGGGGGTGGGCGGCCACGTGGAGCTGGGGGAAACCGCCTCGCAGGCTGCGTGCCGGGAGGTCATGGAGGAAATCAACGTGGTGGTCACGGCGAAGGACCTGATTCCGGCGGGCACTGTGGACTTTGTTTTCCCGGCAAGGCCGGAGTGGAACATGGCCACCACTGTGTTCTTGACCCGCGAGTGGGAGGGCGAGCCGTCCGAAAGCGACGAGATTGCCCCCGCATGGTTCCCCGTGGCGGAACTTCCCGTGGACAGGATGTGGGCCGACGCCGAGCATTGGCTGCCGGCGATGATCGCCGGCCGGCGCATCGCCGTGCGGGTGGCTCTGGCGGCCGATAACGAGAATGTGGCTGACGTCCGAACCCTTGAGTGGGTGGACCCACAGCTGTAGCAGGAGCGAGTGAAGAACGACGCCGGGCCGGTCGCCTTTCGGTGACCGGCCCGGCGTCGTGCTTCTTGCTTAAGAACCGGAAGCGTTACGGAACGTGCCGCTCTTCGGGCCCGTTGTATTCGCTGAGCGGGCGGATCAGGGAGTTGGACGCTACCTGTTCCATGACGTGTGCTGTCCAGCCGGTGATGCGGCTTGCGACGAACAGCGGCGTGAAAGTCTGGGTGTCGAAGCCCATGAGGTGGTAGGTGGGTCCGGCCGGGTAGTCGAGGTTGGGCTTGATGGCCTTGGCTTCGTCCATGGCCTGCTCGAGTCCGTTGTAGAGGCCCAGGAGTTCGGGTCGCCCGTAGTGGGCGATCATCTTGTCCAGTGCGGCTTTCATGGTGGGCACGCGGGAGTCGCCGTGCTTGTAGACGCGGTGTCCGAAGCCCATGACCTTCTTCTTCTGGGCCAGGGCGTCTTCCATCCAGGCACGGGCGCGGGTGGCGGCTTCCTCAAGGGATTCTTCGCTGCGGATGCCAATCTCATCGAACGTGTGCATCACGGCCTCGTTGGCTCCACCGTGCAGGGGACCCTTCAAAGCGCCGATCGCGGCGGTGACAGCGGAGTGCAGGTCCGAGAGGGTGGAGGTGACCACTCGGGCGGTAAAGGTGGAGGCGTTGAAGGAGTGTTCCGCGTACAGGATCATGGAGACGTTGAACGCCTCCACCACTTCCGGTACCTGCTCTTCGCCGAAGGTCATCCAGAGGAAGTTTGCCGAGTAGTCCAGGTCCTCGCGAGGTTCAACAGGCTCTTGGCCGCGGCGGCGACGTTGATCGTAGGCCACGACGGCGGGCATGGCAGCCCAAAGGTCGATTGCCTTCTTCATGTTCGCCTCGGGTGAGGAATCTTCTGCCAGTTGGTGCCGGGCACCGAGCACCGACGCGGCCGTGCGGCAAACGTCCATGGGGTGGGCGGTGGTGGGTAACGCGTCCACTACCGTCTTGACCACGGGGTCAAGGGCACGGCCCGCACGTTCCCGGGCAGTGAATTCCGCCAGTTCTGTTTCGTTGGGCAGTTCGCCGTTCCACAGCAGGTAGGCCACTTCTTCGAAGCTGCATTTGGCGGCCAGTTCCTGGACCGGGTACCCGCGGTAGAGCAGCGAGTTGGTCTCCGGGTTGACCTTCGAGACGGCGGTGTAGTCCACCACGACGCCGGCCAGGCCCTTTTTGATGTCTTCAGCTGTCATGCTGAACTCCTTCGTTCATAATGCAAGCGGTCCGGAAGCCCCGGACTGCCTGCTTTCCCCTGAATGAATCCCGGTCCTAGCGAATGCCGGGAACCTGGAAGTTGAAAACGCCGGTATCGAACTGGTTGTATGCCTCGTAGTCCACGAGTTCGTAGAGGCGTGCACGTGTGAGCATGTTGTCCACGTGCGCTTCCTGGGTCCCCGCGGCCTTGATCGATTCCAGAGTACGCTCTGCAGCGCCCATGGCAATGCGCAGGAGGGTAACGGGGTAGATGACCATGTTCACTCCCACCCCTTGGAGCTGGTCCACGGTGAAGAGGTCGCTTTTGCCGAACTCTGTCATGTTGGCCAGGATGGGCACGTCCACGGCGTCGCGGATGGCTTGAAACTCGCTCAGATCACGCATGGCTTCGGGGAAGATCGCGTCGGCACCTGCGTCCACGAGAGCTCGTGCGCGGTCTTGCGCGGACTGAATTCCCTCGACGGCCCGGATGTCGGTGCGGGCCATGATGAGGAAATTCGGGTCGCGGCGGGCGTCTGCTGCGGCTCGGATGCGTTTGGTGGCGGTGTCGATGTCCACCACGTTTTTGCCGTCCAGGTGGCCGCAGCGTTTCGGGTTGAACTGGTCCTCGATGTGGCAGCCGGCAAGGCCCGCGTTTTCGAGTTCCTGAATGGTCCGGGCCACGTTCATGGGTTCACCGAATCCGGTGTCCGCGTCCACCAGGGAGGGCAGGTCCGTCATGCGGGCGATCTGCCCGGCCCTTGTTGCTACTTCGGTGAGGGTGGTGAGGCCGATGTCGGGCAGGCCGAGGTCGTTGGCCAGGACGGCGCCGGAGATGTAGACGCCGGCGAAGCCTTTCTCTTCGATCAGCCTTGCGGAGAGCGGGTTGAACGCGCCCGGGAACTGCTGCACGGTCCCGGAGGCCAGCAGCTCGCGCAGCTTTACGCGCTTCTGTTCAGGGGTGACTTTGGAGTACAGCATTTAGAACAGTCCCTTGGGTGCGTTGTTGAGGTCGATCACGCCGGGGGCTGCGGTGATGTTGAGCTGGTCCAGTTCGCCTTCGCCCAGTTCGGTGACGCGCTCGACGGCGGTGAGGAACCTTTCGATTTCGGCCTCTTCGACCAAACCAGCAGCGAGGGTGCGGAACTTGTTGATGTATTGCTCGCGGGCGAACGGCCGGGCGCCGAGCGGGTGGGCATCGGCCACGGCGATCTCGTCGGTAATCACTGTGCCGTCGTTGAGGGTGATCTCCACGGAACCGCCGAAGGCCTTCTCCGCGATGTCCAGTGAGTGGTAGCGGCGGGTCCATTCCGGGTCTTCTACGGTGGTGACTTTGTGCCAGAGTTCCACGGTGTCCGGGCGGGCGGCGCGTTCGGGGGCGTAGGAGTCCACGTGGTGCCATGCGCCGTCCTGCAGGGCCACAGTGAAGATGTAGGGGATGGAGTGGTCCAGGGTTTCGCGGGATGCGGTGGGGGAGTACTTCTGGGGATCGTTCGCTCCGGAACCGATCACGTAGTGCGTGTGGTGGCTGGTCTTGATCAGCACGGAGGCTACGTTGGCCGGGTCCGTGGTTTCCGGGTGCTCGCGGTTGAGCTTGCGGGCGAGGTCGATCCAGGCCTGGGCCTGGTACTCGGCCGAGTGTTCCTTGGTGTAGGTGTCCAGGATGGCGCGCTTGGCTTCGCCGGGCAGGGGCAGGGGTACTTCGTAGGAGGCGTCGGGGCCGTCGAGCATCCAGGCGATCACGCCGTCTTCGCCTTCGTAGATGGGCACAGGGGAGGTCTGGCCGCGCATGGAGCGGTCCACGGCTTCGACCGCCATCTTGCCCGCGAAAGCCGGGGCGTGGGCCTTCCAGGTGGAGATTTCGCCCTTGCGGGACTGTCGGGTGGCGGTGGTGGTGTGGAGGGCCTGGCCCACGGACTGGAAGATCGTCTCCACGTCCAAACCCATCAACGTGCCGATGCCTGCCGCGGCGGAGGGGCCGAGGTGGGCTACGTGGTCGATCTTGTGTTTGTGCAGGCAGATGGCTTTGACCAGGTTCACCTGGATTTCGTAGCCGGTGGCGATGGCACGGACCAAGTCGGCGCCGTTGGAGCCCACGTGCTGGGCGACGGCCAGGATCGGGGGGATGTTATCTCCCGGGTGGGAGTAGTCCGCGGCCAGGAACGTGTCGTGGTAATCGAGTTCGCGGACGGCTACGCCGTTGGCCCAGGCGGCCCATTCCGGGGAGACCTGATCGCTGATGCCGAAGACGTGCGCGCCCTTGCCATTGGCCGAGGGTGCGTGGGTCAGCGCCTGCGCGCGGGCGGCAACAATGGGGCCACGGTTCAACGACGCGATGGCCACCGAGGCGTTGTCGATGATCCGGTTGATCACCATGTCGGTGACCTCCGGGGTGACGTCAACGGGGTCTGCGGCGACCACGGCGATCTTGTGCGCCAACTGCTCCTCGCGCGGGAGGTTCTCTTCGCTCTTGTAGACGCGGACGTGGTGGTTCTTAACCATGGTGCTCCTTCTGGTGGGACGTTCTACCGGGCCGTGTGGGTGGCTTTGACGTGGGTGAGGCTGCGGTGCAGGTGGACTGTGGTGGCCGCTTCTGCCAACCGGGGGTTGCCCGCGGCGATGGCTTCGGCGATTGCGGCGTGTTCCGCGGCTGCCGCGTGGAGCCTGGCGGTGTCGTCGGCGGCCAGACGCCGGACCCGCACCAAATGGACACGCAGGCTCCGCATGGCGTTCGCCAAGTACGAATTGGAGATTGCAGCATCTATCGCGTCGTCCAGGCGGCTCACCAGGGCGTAGTACTCGTGCCGCGCTGGATCGTCGTCGCGCAGCAGCTCAGGGGCCAGCAGCAGTTGGGAGTGCAGCTCGGCGAACACGCCCGGCTCGCCGCGTTCGGCAGCAAGGGCAGCGGCTCTCACTTCAAGCGTTTCGCGTAACTCGAACAGTTCGTCGATGCTCTCCAGCGAGATATCGGTGACGACGACGCCGCGGCCGCCTGCCGCCGTCGTCAATCCTTCTGCGGTGAGCCGGCTCAGCGCCTCCCGGACCGGCGTGCGGGACACGCCCAAGCGTTCGGACTGCTCCACCTCCGCGAGGACCGTGCCTGGTTGGAGGCGCCACTCAATGATGTCTTCACGGAGGGCCGAGTAAGCCCGATCGCTGGCGCGCATGACCTCAGTGTATACACAGGACTAGCTAGGAGTCATCAAAACCGCGAATTTCAGCAAATTTGTATACATCCGTGGCTAGGCGTGGTTCCAGCCGTATTCGTTCTCCGGCCGGCCGGGAGTGCCATACCGGGGCGCCCGGGTGACCGTTCCGGCGTCGGCCAAGTACTCCAGATAGCGCCGGGCGGTCACCCGGGACATGCCCAGCGCGTCCATCACTTCGCTCGCGGACACGGGCCGATGTCCCGCGCGCACCAAGTCCTTCACTGCCTCCAAGGTGGACCCGGACAGGCCCTTGGGCAGCGGTAGTTCGGTGGGAGCGCGAAGGCTCGCAAACGCTTGGTCTACGTCGCTCTGCGAGGCTCCTGCTTTGGAAATCCCGGACATGGAGCCTGCCAACTGTTCAC
Organism: Paenarthrobacter sp. TYUT067; assembly: GCF_023656375.1. Lineage (NCBI taxonomy): Bacteria > Bacillati > Actinomycetota > Actinomycetes > Micrococcales > Micrococcaceae > Paenarthrobacter > Paenarthrobacter sp. TYUT067. The sequence continues at coordinate 33,745 of NZ_JAMOIT010000029.1, read as the reverse complement.
GGAACGTCCGGTAGCTGCGGAGTTTGTCGGCGAACGTGGCGTAGGTGAAGGGCTTGATGAGGTACTGCACGACGCCGATGGACACGGCGCTGCGCACGATGTTCAGTTCCCGGACGGCAGTGATGGCGATGATGTCCGCAAAGACTCCCGCGGAACGCATCCGGCGGGCGACGTCCAATCCGTGCAGATCCGGGAGGTTCATGTCCAACAGGACCAAATCCACGGGGGAGCCGGAGGCTGCGAATTCGCCCAGGATGCGCAAGGCCGACTGCCCATCCGGCGCCGTACCCACCAAGGTGAAGCCGTCCAGGCGGCCAATATAGACAGAGTGGGCGTCCGAGGCAATTGGCTCGTCTTCCACCACCAGGACGCGGATGTCTGTCATGCCTTCTCTTCCTCGGGAACCGGCGCGGGGAGCAGAACATGGAACTGTGCTCCGCCGGGATTGCTGATGGTCATCGTACCGTTGAGTCGGTCCACGGCTTGGCGAACCAACGCCAGGCCGACTCCCCGGCCATGAGCGCCGCGAGGGTTCTCTCCCGGGGACTTCGTGCTGAAACCGTACTGCAGGACGTCATCAATGGAGTCCGGATCGATTCCTCTGCCCGAGTCCCGCACCGAGAATTCGACGGCGGACGGCCCGGCTTGGACGTCCAGCTCCACCTTCCGGGGGAAATCGCCGGCAGCGGCAGCGTCAATCGCATTGTCCAGCAGGTTCCCCAAGATGGTCACCAGGTCCTGAATTTCCAGGCCCCGGACGCCGGAACTCCCCGATGTCCGCACCACCAAGTCCACCCCGCGTTCGTGGGCTTCGGCAGCCTTGCCCATCACCAGCGCGCTCATGACGGGTTCGTCCACGGAGGCCACCATGTCATCCGTGAGTTGCTGGCTGAGTTCAAGGTCCTTGGTGGCAAAGTCCAGGGCCTGGGGCGTGCGGCCCAACTCCAGGAGTGAAACGATCATGTGAAGGCGGTTTGCATGCTCATGCGTCTGGGCTCGCAGGGCATCAGAGAGCGTCTTCATGGTTTGCAGTTCGGTGCCCAGGGATTCGATTTCGGTACGGTCGCGGATGGTGGCCACCGTGCCGTAGATGGCGGGTTTCTGTCGGCTCCGCTCAGGCAATGGCCCTACTGCAGGGGCCTGGTTGACCACCAAAATCCGCGAACCGGTGAGATGGATTTCGTCGTGAGCTGGCCTCCCCGACTCGAACAGCGCTCGCAGGCTGCCGTCGAAGGGAAGATCAGCGAGTTTCGGGGCGTCGTCGGGGGACCGGTCGGCGTCTGAAGGTTCCAATCCGAGAAGTTCCGCGGCCTGGTCGTTGTACATCACAGCCTTGCCATGAGTGTCGATCAATATCACGCCTTCGCGAACCGAGTGCAGGACCGATTCGTAATAGGCGAAGAGCTGCGCCAGCTGTTCCGGGCCCCACCCCCGGGTGACGGAGCGCAAGTAGCGGCCCAACAGCCATGAGGCCACCGATCCGAAGAACAGGACCACTAAAGCGATGATGCCAATCACGCCCAATCTCTCAGCGACGTCTGTGTCCACGGTGCGGACCGTCACCCCGGCAGCCACCAGAGCCTTGACGTTGCCTTCGGGATCCAGGACGGGAGCAATGGTTCGGACCGACGGTCCCAACGTTCCTGCGGTCACTTCGGTGAAGGTTTCACCCCGCAAGGCTGGCTCGATGGTCCCAATGTAGGGCTTGCCAAGCTCCTCTGTGCGGGGATGCGTCCAACGGGTCCGGTCGGGAGCCATGATGGTGATGAAGTCGGCGTCTGCGTGATCCATGACCTCCAACGCGTAGGGCTGCAGGACCGCTGAGGGATCTGCTGTTGAGGCCGCCTCCACCACCAGGGGATTGTCGGCCAGGGAGGCGGCGATGGCGAGCATCCTGCCGCCGGCTTCGTCGTACCCCCTGTCCCTGGCTTCCACCACCGAGAACGCGCCGAATACAGCCGTCAGCACCAGGACGAACAACAAATTCGCCACGAACAAACGGCGGGCGATGCTCCAGCTGTGAAACACGAGGGCCTCCCATGACCAATATGACCGCAACGGTGATGTGTGTCACCAACGGCTCAATGATGGATATCACACAAGGGCAGCGGATTGGACATCAGTGCAGGACCGCAGCGCCTTACACAGTATCCAAAGGAGAATCCCATGACCTCTCAACGAGGAGAGTCGGCAGTAGCTGCCAAAACTGGACGCAAGGGGCTCGACAAGTCGCATTACTTGTACATCGCGGTCATCCTGGCCGTAGTGCTCGGCGCCGTCGTCGGCCTGGTGTTCCCTGAAGTTGGAAAGTCCCTCAAGCCCCTCGGGGATGGCTTTATCAAGCTCATCAAAATGATGATCGCTCCGGTCATCTTCTGCACCATCGTCCTGGGCATCGGTTCCATCGCCAAGGCGGCCACCGTCGGCAAGGTGGGCGGTCTTGCACTGGGCTACTTCGTGGCGATGTCCACCTTCGCCCTGGCCATCGGCCTGGTAGTCGGAAACCTCATCCACCCCGGTGAGGGACTCAAGCTGACCCCCTACGATCCCACCAAGAAGGCCGACACCAACAGCACGGTGGACTTCCTCCTGGGTATCATCCCCGGTGACATTCCGGTCCTGCCCACCCTGCTTGCGGCGATTCTGGTCGGTTTCGCCCTGCAGAAGATGGGCAAGCAGGGAGCTCCCATCCTCGCCGCCATCGGGCACGGACAGCGCCTCGTCTTCCGTATCCTCATCATGATCATGTGGCTGGCTCCGGTTGGCGCATTCGGTGCCATCGCCGCCGTCGTTGGTGCCACCGGCGCCCAGGCGATCCTCAGCATGTTCACCCTGATGGTGGCCTTCTACATCACCTGCGCACTGTTCATTGTGGTCATTCTCGGAACGCTGCTCCGCGCAGTGGCCGGCGTCAACATCTTCAAGCTCATGAAGTACCTGGGCCGCGAGTACCTCCTGATTTTCTCCACCTCTTCCTCCGAAGCAGCCCTGCCCCGCCTGATCGCCAAGATGGAGCACCTGGGTGTCTCCAAGCCGGTTGTCGGCGTCACGGTGCCCACCGGTTACTCCTTCAACCTTGATGGCACGGCAATCTACCTGACCATGGCCTCCTTGTTCGTTGCCAACGCCATGGGAACTCCTCTTGATCTTGGCGCCCAGGTCTCCCTGCTGGTCTTCATGATCATCGCTTCCAAGGGCGCTGCAGGCGTCACCGGTGCCGGGCTCGCAACCCTGGCCGCTGGCCTCCAGGCACACAAGCCGGAGCTGTTGGGAGGCGTGGGCATGATCGTAGGAATCGACCGCTTCATGTCCGAGGCCCGCGCACTGACCAACTTCACCGGCAATGCAGTTGCCACGGTCCTGATCGGCACCTGGGTGAAGGAAATCGACAACGGCCAGGTAGAGCGTGTCCTCTCCGGCAGCGAACCCTTCGACGAGCAGACCATGATCGCCCACGGCGGCGAAGAAGAGGCAGCTCCCGAAGCTGAGAACCGCGAGAAGGTTACGGTCTAAGCGGACCGCCACCAAACGCGATGCAGTCAGGCGAAGGCCGGCACCCCACCAGGTGCCGGCCTTTGCTGTTTCCCCTGAGCGACCGATGACGCGCCTCAACCTTCGACCTCAACCAGAGGGTCAAGGCTCAAGAATCGGCCAAAGTCAAGTTCCCCAAATAACCGTGTCGGGCGCTGTAGCCTAAAGGGGTAGCAGCGCTGTCGTCCAGGGGCGCAGCGGCAGGGAAGATCGTCGTCGAAAGAGTGGTTAGATACGTGAGCATCGAACGGGGAACAGCTACGCTGGAAGGCACCGAGCTCGATCTGGAAGACGCCATCATGGGGCCCACGGGCCGTCCTTATCGCGAATTCCCTGAACCTGCTCCACTGGCCTCCCACGGCCCGGCGAGAGTCATCGCCATGGTCAACCAAAAGGGTGGAGTGGGTAAGACCACCTCCACCATCAACTTGGCCGCAGCGCTCGCCGAGTACGGTCGGCGTGTCCTGCTGGTGGACTTTGATCCCCAAGGCGCTCTTTCCGCCGGCCTCGGGGCCAACCCGCACGAGCTCGATCTCACCGTCTATAACGTCCTGATGGACCGCAAGGTGAACATCCGCGATGCCATCCAGCAGACCGGTGTTGAAGGCGTTGACCTCCTGCCCGCCAACATTGACCTCTCGGCTGCCGAAGTCCAGCTGGTCAACGAGGTTGCCCGTGAGCAAGTCCTGGACCGCGCCCTCAAAAGCGTTGAGGACGATTACGACGTCGTCTTGATCGACTGCCAGCCGTCTCTGGGCCTGTTGACAGTGAATGCGCTGACTGCCGCCCACGGCGTCATCATTCCGTTGATTTGCGAGTTCTTCGCCTTGCGCGCCGTGGCGCTCCTGGTGGAGACCATCGAGAAGGTACAGGACCGCCTGAATCCGCGCCTGCAGGTGGATGGCGTCCTGGCAACCATGTACGACGCCCGCACCCTGCACAGCCGCGAAGTCATCTCCCGTTTGGTGGAGGCGTTCGGAGACAAAGTCTTCGAGACCGTCATTAAGCGGTCCATCAAGTTTGCTGATGCCACCGTGGCGGCCGAGCCCATCACCAGCTACGCCGGCAACCACATCGGTGCTGACGCTTATCGCCGCCTTGCCAAAGAACTGATCTCGCGCGGCGGCGCGCCCTAGCGGACGGTGGGACCGTCAATCGCTCATACCGCGGAAGCGGACCTGGCCTCGCCTTCTGCTACGGAAACGCCCGTACCGGCAGAAACGCCCGGCGCCGGCACCTCCGAAGCCCGCAAAGCCGGCTTTGAGGTACGGCTCACTAACTTCACGGGACCCTTTGACTTACTGCTCGGCCTTATTTCCAAGCACAAGCTGGATATCACCGAGGTGGCGCTAGCCACGGTCACTGATGAGTTCATCAAGTACATCAGGCGTCTCCAGGAGCTGGGGGAGGACTGGGCGCTGGATGAAGCCAGCGAGTTCCTGGTGATTGCCGCAACACTGCTCGACTTGAAGGCGGCGCGCCTTCTGCCGGCCGGTGAGGTGGAGGACGCTGAGGACATTGCCCTTCTGGAAGCAAGGGACCTGCTGTTCGCCCGCCTCCTGCAGTACAAGGCATTCAAGCAGATCGCCGGGATCCTGGGAGAGACGCTGGAGCAGGAAGCCCGGAGGTATCCCCGCCAGGTTGCCCTTGAAGGCCATTTCGCCGCGTTGCTCCCGGAACTGGTGTGGCGGCACACCCCGGAACAATTCGCCGAACTTGCCGCTAAAGCACTCAAACCCAAGGATTCCGCGCCGGCCGAAGTTGGCTTGGAACACCTCCACGCTCCGCCGGTCAGCGTCAAGGAGCAGGCCGAGATCATGGGCTACCGCTTGAAGCTTGGCGCGCCCTTGTCTTTCAAAACCTTGATCGCAGATGCCGAGACCACCTTAGTGGTGGTGGCGCGCTTCCTGGCGTTGCTGGAAATGTTCCGTGACAGGGTGGTGGCCTTCGAGCAGCCCGAGCCGTTGGCTGAGTTGACGGTTCGATGGACAGGCGATGACGCCGGCTGGGACAGTTCCAGCCTGAGCGAGGAGTACGGGCCTGAAGCAGGAGCAGGAAGCGGGGATGGCGCCAGTGAATGAGCAGGAAACGGTGCAGGACGGGCTGGCAGAGCTGGAAGCTTTGCCCGGCGGTGCGCGTGCAGCGTTGGAAGCTGTCCTCATGGTGATCGATGAGCCGGCCACTTCGGAGGAGCTGGCGGCCGGGCTCAACGTGACGGTGGCCGTCGTCGAGGATTTGCTGCAGGACCTGCAGCGGGAGTATAGCGGCTATACTGTTAAAGCCCCGGACGTGGATGCTGTCGGCTTTGCCGATGCCAGCACTGCACCCCGGGGTTTTGAATTGCGGAACGTCGCCGGTGGGTGGCGAATCTATTCACGGGCGGAATTTTCCGACGTCGTGGGCAGATTCGTCCTCGAAGGGCAGACCACCAGGCTGACTCAGGCAGCGCTTGAGACGCTGGCGGTCATTGCCTACCGGCAACCGGTCTCAAGGGCCCGGGTGTCCGCCATTCGCGGCGTCAACGTAGATTCCGTGGTCCGGACTCTTACCCAACGTGGTTTGATCGAGGACTCCGGAAACGATCCCGAGTCGGGGGCTGTCCTCTACCGGACAACCTCGTACTTCCTGGAACGGATGGGAATCGGCTCGGTGGCTGAACTACCACAGCTCTCGCCGCACCTTCCTGGCTTGGAAGGCATCGACGAGTACTACGACGCCAGCCGGATGTAGCCACGGCCAACACCGGTACTGCAAGAGAACTTCATACTGATTCACGGCGCCATATCAAGGTGCACAGCGACAAGGGGCAGACGATGTCTGCCCGGCTGGCTAGTGTTGATTTCAACACCTATTGCCGGCCATTACTACACAAGGACGGGTCATGACACAGGCGGGACGCCAGAGTTCACCACGTAACGGTTCGGGACGAAACAGTTCTGGACGCAATGAGGCCAAGGGAGGCGGCACCGGCCGCTCCAACGCCGGCGGCTTCTCAGGCCGCGGCGGCAGCGCCGGCGCTGGAAAGCGCAACTTCTCACAGGGCGAGGGCCGCCCCTTTAAGGCTCCGAAGCCGCGTGAAGCGGCACCTTTCGATCCTGACAACCCCACATCAGCGGGCGATTACGACCGCGGCCAGGCAGCAAGGCCCGCTAAGCCCTTCCGCAAGCCCGGCTCCAACAAGCCCGGCTTTGGCAAGGCACCCGGCACTCCCGGTGCCATCAAGCCCAAGGCAAAGCCGGCACGGCAGTATGGCTCCAAGGCCTTCGGCAGCGAACGCTTCGGCCAGAACCTTGGCCCCATCCGGAAGCCGGCCCGCAACCGCGGTCCGCGCCAGGAAGTGCCCCAGTCCGATCTTCACGATGCTGACGGTGTACGTCTGCAGAAGGTCATGGCGCAGGCAGGCGTGGCCTCACGCCGCGTGTGCGAGGAAATGATCCTCGAAGGCCGCGTCGAGGTTGACGGTGTGGTCACCACCGAACTTGGAATGCGCGTGGACCCCACGGCCGCCGTGATCCACGTTGATGGCATCCGGATCCAGCTCGACGACACCTTGGTCTACATGGTCTTCAACAAGCCCAAGGGCGTTGTTTCCACCATGGAGGATCCCGAAGGCCGTCCCTGCATCAGCGACTTCCTCAAGAACAACAAGAACAAGGGCGAACGCCTGTTCCACGTCGGCCGCCTGGACGTCGCCACTGAGGGGCTGCTGCTCCTGACCAACGACGGCGAACTGGCCAACCGCTTGACGCACCCTTCGTACGAGGTGCCTAAGACGTACCTGGTCCAGGTGCGTGGCCCCTTCCCGCAAGGCGTGGGCGCAAAGCTGAAGAACGGCGTCGAGCTCGAAGACGGCGTAGCTGCGGTGGACTCGTTCCGTTTGGTTGACTCCACCCCCGGCCACGTCCTCATTGAGGTTGTGCTCCACTCCGGCAAGAACCGTATTGTGCGCCGCATGTTCGACGCCGTCGGCTTCCCGGTGGAGCGACTTGTCCGCGTCAAGGTGGGGCCCATCGGCTTGGGAGACCAGCGCCAGGGCAGCATCCGCAACCTCGGCAGGCAGGAAGTCGGACACCTCCTGGCATCGGTGGGACTCTAAGGCATGTCGGCATTCGGTACGCACGGCCGGGGCCATCTTGATGGCCCGGTCGTCGTTCTCGGTACAGGCTTGCTCGGGGCCAGCATTGGCCTCGGCCTGCGCGGACGCGGAGTCCCCGTTTTCCTTTTTGATCCCTCGCCCACCAACCAGGCGGTGGCGGTGGACATCGGTGCGGGACGGCCACTGGGGGAGTTGGATGAACAACCCCAACTGGTAGTTGTTGCGGCCCCGCCGGACGTTACCGCCGACGTCGTACAGAAGGCCCTGGCGGATTACGCTTCAGCGGTGGTGGTTGATATTGCCAGCGTCAAGGCCACCATCCAGGCGCAGTTGCGGGAACGCGGCGTTGACCTCGCCCGCTACGTGGGTACCCACCCCATGGCAGGCAGGGAGAAGTCCGGTCCGGTTGCGGCCAGGGGAGAGCTTTTCACGTCCATGCCTTGGGTACTCTGTCCCTCCGAAGAAACCTCGGACGCTGCACTCCAAACCGCACGTTCGTTGGCGGGAGATCTGGGAGCAATTGTTTCCCAATTTACCGCCGACGAGCACGATGAAGCCGTGGCCTTGGTGTCTCACTTGCCGCAGATCATGTCCTCCCTCCTGGCGAGCCGTCTGCAGGGTACGCCGTTGCATGCCCTGTCCTTAGCGGGCAACGGACTCCGGGACACTACCCGCATCGCAGCCAGCGATCCCACCCTCTGGGTGCAGATCCTGGGCGGCAACGCGGAAAAGGTGGTTTCCATCCTGCATGGTGTGCGTGAGGACCTGAACCGTCTGATCGGCACCTTGGAAGAACCCCTCGCCCCCGGCGCGCGGCTGGACCTCGCCCAACTGATCAGTGAGGGCAATGCAGGCCAGGCCCGGATCCCGGGAAAGCACGGCGGACCTCCTCAGGCGTACTCATGGCTCACCATCCTGGTGGATGATAAACCGGGCCAGATCGCGCACCTCCTCACGGAAATCGGTGAGATCGGTGTGAACCTCGAAGACCTTCGGCTGGACCATTCCTCCGGACAAAACGTGGGCATGGTGGAACTTTCCGTGCTTCCGAGCAAGCATGACCTCCTTGTTGAAGCTTTGACTGACCGTGGATGGCGGGTACTCCAGTAATGACGCGTGAATTCTTTGGCCCGGAGACAGTTGCCCGCCCCGGCAAGCCGCTCGTGATCGCGATCGACGGCCCATCGGGGTCCGGCAAGTCCAGCGTCAGCAAGGAAGTCGCCCGGCGCTTGAAGCTGGCGTACCTCGATACCGGCGCCATGTACCGTGCCCTGACCTGGTTCTGCCTTAAGACCGGCGTTGACCTTCAGGACGGTGCCGCGGTGGAACAGGCTTCCAAGATCATGCCGTTGGAGATCAGTACCACTACCGCCACGGAATATGTGGCGGTTGATGGCACGGACATCACGGACGAGATCCGGGATCCTTTGATCTCCTCGTCGGTCAGTGCTGTGGCCACCACGCTTGGTGCCCGCACCGAGCTGATCCGTCGCCAGCGTGAACTGATCGACCAGCACCACCGCCGCATGGTGGTGGAAGGACGCGACATCACCACCGTCGTCGTCCCCAATGCTGAGGTCCGCATGCTGTTGACCGCCAGTGAGGAAGCCAGGCTGCGGCGTCGTGGGATCCAGTTGGGCGGCACGCAAACCAAGGAGCAGCTCAAAGCCCAGGTCATCCAGCGTGACGCCAAGGACTCAACGGTGGTGAACTTCACCCAAGCCGCCGACGGAGTGGTGACGCTCGATTCCTCCGATCTGAACTTTGAGGAAACGGTGGAGACCGCGCTGGCGATCGTGAGCAAGGTTATTTATGGCGACTGAGACTCAGCTGCCCTCCGCCGGGAGCAGGTTGTGGAGCCGACCCGTTGGCTGGCTCCTGGACCACGTCATTTATCGGACCATCGTGGCGGGCAAAAGCAACGTCCCTGCGGCCGGACCGGTGATATTCGCCGCGAACCACATCAGCTTCCTTGACGGGCCGGTGATGTTCGGCGCGTCGCCGCGTCCCATGCACATCCTGGTTAAGAAAGAGATGTTCAAGGGCTTCCTGGGCAAGGTTTTGCGAGGATCCGGACAGATCCCCGTGGACCGGGCCGGCGACCGCACCGCCCTGCATGTCGGCAAGAAACTGCTCGACGCCGGTCGTTGCGTAGGGATTCTTCCCGAAGGAACCCGGGGGAGCGGCTCGGCCGAAAACATCAGCAACGGAGTTGCGTGGCTCGCCCTCACCACGGGAGCCACTGTTATACCGGTTGCCATCCTCGGAACCCGTCAGGATGATGAGCATCGCGACCATATCCCCAAACCACGCCGCAAGCTCCATGTGAGCTTCGGCGAACCCATCACGGTGAAGCGCCGGAAGGGCGAACCGGGGCGTGTTTCAATGGACAGGGCGGCTACGGAGATCCGTGAAGCCCTGGCCGGTCACGTCCAGGACGCCATCCGGGCCACAGGCCAGGGCCTTTCCCTGGAACCTGCGCCCGGTAAACCCACTTCGCAGCACCGCCACTCAGCAGTAGCCGGGACGCCGGCAGACCACCACTAAGGAAAGTGCAATGAGCGATACGACTCAAAAATCCGGCCTCCACGGAGCCGGCGACGACGAATACACGCCCACCGGCACCGACCAGGTGGCGGAAAACTTGGCGGCGCTGGACGACGACGAGGCAGAGCTCCGCGCGGCCACCCTCCGGGCAGGCCTGGAGGACTACGAGCTCGACGAAGAAGACGCCGCGCTGCTCAGCGGTGAATATGGCGATGAGGGCGACGAAGGTCCCCTCAAGCTGGACCCGGTCCTGGCCATCATCGGACGCCCGAACGTGGGTAAGTCCACCTTGGTTAACCGCATCCTTGGCCGCCGCGAAGCCGTTGTTGAGGACACCCCGGGTGTAACCCGCGACCGCGTCATGTACTCGGCCCGTTGGAACGGCCGCAACTTCACCCTGGTGGACACCGGCGGTTGGGAGCACGACGCCAAGGGCATCCACGCCCGCGTAGCTGAACAGGCCGAAATGGCCGTGGAGCTTGCCGACGCCGTACTGTTCGTCGTGGACTCCGCCGTTGGCGCTACGGCCACGGACGAGGGCGTCATGAAGATGCTCCGCAAGAGCAAGAAGCCGGTCATCATGGTGGCCAACAAGGTGGACGACTTCGCCCAGGAAGCTGATTCTGCTGCACTGTGGGGCTTGGGCTTTGGCCAGCCATATCCGGTTTCGGCCCTCCACGGACGCGGGGTCGCAGACCTCCTGGACCACGTCATGGACACCCTGCCCGAGTTCTCCCTGGTGGACGGTGTGGAGCGTTCAGGCGGTCCTCGCCGCATCGCCCTGATTGGTCGCCCGAACGTGGGTAAGTCCTCCCTGCTCAATAAGCTCGCGGGCTCCGAGCGCGTCGTGGTGGATCCGCTGGCCGGTACTACGCGTGACCCGGTTGACGAGTTCATCGAACTTGGCGACCGCACGTGGCGCTTCGTAGACACCGCGGGTATCCGCCGCCGCCAGCACATGGCACAGGGCGCAGATTTCTACGCCTCCCTGCGCACGCAGGCCGCGCTCGAGAAGGCGGAGGTCGCCGTCGTGCTTCTTGCCGTCGATGAGGTCCTCAGCGAGCAGGATGTCCGCATCCTGCAGTTGGCCATCGAGTCCGGCCGTGCCCTGGTTCTGGCCTTCAATAAGTGGGACCTGCTGGACGATGAACGCCGTCGTTACCTCGAACGCGAAATCGAGCAGGACCTTGCCCACGTTGAATGGGCTCCCCGCGTGAACATTTCGGCCAAGACCGGCTGGCACAAAGACCGCCTGGTCCCTGCGCTGGATATCGCACTGGAGAGCTGGGACCGCCGCATTCCCACTGGACGCCTGAACGCGTTCCTGGGCGAGCTCGTGGCAGCGCACCCGCACCCGGTCCGTGGCGGCAAGCAGCCGCGCATCCTCTTTGGCACCCAGGCATCCAGCCGCCCGCCGAAGTTCGTGCTGTTCACCACCGGCTTCCTGGACCCCGGATACCGTCGCTTCATCACCCGCCGCCTCCGCGAAACGTTCGGCTTTGAGGGCACGCCCATCGAGGTCAACATGCGCGTGCGCGAAAAGCGTGGCAAGAAGCGCTAAATGAGACGGGCATCACAGCCCACTTTGGCTGTGATGGCGTCTCCGACCTCCAACTTCGTGTAAGCTTTTGGAGGTGGTTCGGCCGGACTGCTTAGGTGAGACTCTTCGGAGGAAAACTTAGGCGGAGAACGGTGGAACCAGCGGGCTGTAGCGCAGCTTGGTAGCGCACTTGACTGGGGGTCAAGGGGTCGCAGGTTCAAATCCTGTCAGCCCGACCATAAAGGCCGGAATCACGTGGAAACACGATGATTCCGGCCTTTGGTCGTTAATGGCGCATCCCGGCCTTGTTCGATTCCCTCGCCGTTGAGCGCCGGAGAATTCGGGCAAGGCCGGGGGAGTTGGGCTAGACCGCCTGCAATGCGCCCAGTGCCCGCACCAGGGGCTCAAGTTCGGGCACGGTGGCGGCGGCCTCAAGAGCGGAGGCCAGGGTCTGGTCATGCACGGGCTTTGCTGCTTCCAGGAGCTTCTGGCCGGGAAGTGTCAGCTCGGTATAGATGCCGCGGCGGTCGTCCGCACACAGGATGCGGGTGAGCAGGCCGCGGTCCTCAAGCCGGTTGACCAAGCGGGTGGTGGCGCTGCTGGAGAGCGCTGTGGCCCGGGCCAGTTGCTGCATCCGCATGTGCCAGCCGTCCTGGCGGCTGAGCGCGTCCAGCACTGTGTACTCCACTACCGACAGGTCGCTCGACGCCTGGAGGGCCTTCTCGAGCTCCGTTTCGATGCTCCCGTGCAGGGCCGCAAGGGTGCGCCATCCCTGTGCCCGTACTTCGACGGCGTCATCCTTGATGCCCATGTGTCCTGTGCTCCTGACTCGATGTCCTGTGAATCGCGACGCATGGCAAAGTAGTTGCTTGCGCAAGTATCTAGCGTATGCAACTATATATGAAGCGTCTGCAACTATTATTCTACGGTTCCCGTCGACGCACTTCCACTTTTGGCCGGAACCGATCATTTAAGGAGCTCCACATGCCCGCAGGGTTGATTGCCCTTGCCCTCGGCGGATTCGGCATCGGACTGACCGAATTCGTGATCATGGGCCTCTTGCCGGAAGTTGCTGCCGACTTCCAGGTCAGCGAGGCTTCTGCCGGCTGGTTCATCTCCGGCTATGCCCTCAGCGTTACAGTTGGTGCGCTCCTGGTGACGGCTGCTGTGACCAGGCTGCCGCGCAAGCCGGTTCTCATTGGCTTGCTCGTCTTGTTCATCGCCGGCAACTTCTTCTCCGCCGTTGCTGACAGCTACGCGGCCATGATGATTGGCCGTGTGGTCGCTGCGCTGTGCCACGGCGCGTTCTTCGGTATCGGTTCGGTGGTAGCAGCGAGCCTGGTGCCGTCCCACAAGAAGGCCGGAGCCATCGCCATCATGTTCACGGGCCTCACCGCGGCCAACGTCCTCGGCGTTCCCTTCGGCACGTTGCTTGGTCAGAACTTCGGCTGGCGCTCAACTTTCTGGGCGATCACCGCCATCGGAGTTGTAGCCCTGCTCGGCATCGCGCTGATGGTTCCTAAAGCCACCACGGAACCCACCAAGGGGCTCCGCAGCGAGTTGGGCGCCTTCAGGTCAGGACAAGTATGGCTCTCCATCATCGTGACCATCCTTGGATTTGGCGGCATGTTCGGGGCGTTCACCTACATTGCCTTCACTCTTACCGAGGTGTCCGGCTTCGAATCGGGGGCCGTGCCGTGGCTCCTGGTGCTCTTTGGTGGCGGTCTGTTCGTTGGCAACTTCCTGGGCGGCAAGGCCGCGGACAAAGCGTTGGACAAGTCGCTGATCGTGATCCTTTCCGGACTTGTGGCGGTGTTGATCTTCTTCGCCCTCACCGCTTCGAGCAGCATCGCAACACTGGTCTCACTGGCGCTCATGGGTGGATTCGGCTTTGCTACCGTTCCGGGTCTCCAGATGCGCGTGATGCACTTCGCCTCCACGGCACCCACGCTGGCATCGGGTGCAAATATCGGAGCCTTCAACCTGGGGAACGCGCTCGGAGCATGGCTCGGTGGCGTGACCATTACCGCGGGTCTCGGCTACACATCGCCCATCTGGGCCGGCGCCGGCATTACCGTTGCCGCCCTGCTGGTCATGCTGTCCGCGGCTGCAGCAGCACGGCGCGGGGGACCTGCGGCACCTGCTGTAACTCCCGACGTCGAACGCGAACCGCATGGGGCCACCATCGCCTGACGCCGGGGTTTGGTTTCGGGCTCCAAGGCCCGGCCGGGAAACAAAGAAGCCCGCCACGGACAATCCGTGGCGGGCTTCAATGCGTCTCAAGCGGTGTGAGGCGTGGTGACCTGGATTATTTTTACGCCCCAATTGCGCTTTTTCCGAGCTGGTACTTGTACTTGCTCGGTCATGGGTCAATCATGGCAGAGACCCCCAATAGGTACAGGAGAAATGTGCCTATACTTTCAGCGGTGGCCATCAGCATAGGCCGCCGTCGAGGTTCTTAAATGTCCCGATGAAAGGCCACCAGTGAGCAATATTCCGGAAGAACTTTCCTACACCGCAGAACACGAATGGGTGACCGCTCCAGATGCCGACGGCGTTGTGCGCATTGGCATCACCGATTTCGCGCAGGACGCATTGGGCGACGTCGTCTACGCCCAGATGCCCGAGCCTGGCACAAAAATCACCGGCAATGAGGTTGTTGGCGAGGTGGAGTCCACCAAAAGCGTCAGTGACATCTACGCTCCGGTGACCGGCGAAGTCACCAATCGAAATGACGCCCTGGACACTGATCCGGCGTTGATTAACTCCGACCCGTACGGCGAGGGATGGCTCATTGAAGTAAAGCTCGCAGAAGCTGATGCAGTGGATTCCCTGCTCAGTGCATCGGAGTACGAACAACAGGTAGGCTAAAGTTATCTGGCCCGTCAGGCTGCTTTCCATAAACCGGAAAGCGGGACGGCGGGCCAGCAACCGATTTGCCCGGCGGTACCGGGAGGCGGAAGTGCCGGCAGGGTTTGGAACTGCCGGCGGATGAGGAGGAAATTCCATGGTTGGCGGCGAACAGAATGAAGCCAATGTCGGGAACGGCGCGGAGGAACAGCCGTCGTCGGAGACCACCTCGATCAGCATTACGCCTACGTGGGACGAGCCGAGCATTGCGCCCAAGTTGGCACCTGAAGAGCGTGCGTCCGTAGACGCGCTTCCGCCGAACTCAGCCCTGCTCATAGCGCACAGCGGCCCCAATGCCGGTGCTCGTTTCCTGTTGGATGCGGACACCACCACGGCGGGACGTCACCCGGATGCTGACATCTTCCTGGACGACGTCACGGTATCGCGCAAGCACGTTCAGTTCATTAGGTCTGAGTCCGGTTTCGAGCTGGTGGATATGGGAAGCCTGAACGGTACATACGTCAATCACGACCGCGTGGACCGCGTGCAGCTGAAGACCGGCAGCGAGGTACAGATCGGCAAGTTCCGGTTGACCTACTACCTGAGCCCTGTTCGCGCAGCAGGCCAAGTCTGACGGGGTATCTGCCTGTGGCTATGGCCCAGCAGGACCGTCGCGGACCGCAGGTCCTGAATATCGGGGAAGTCCTTGCCCAGCTGAGTGAAGACTTTCCCGGTATGACGGCGTCCAAGATCCGGTTCCTTGAGGAAAAGGGACTCATCAATCCCAAGAGGACTCCTGCCGGCTACCGTCAGTATGCAGACAGCGATGTTGAGAGGCTCCGCTTCGTCCTGGCCCTTCAGCGTGATCAGTATCTGCCGCTGAAGGTCATCAAGGACTATCTCGACGCAATCGATCGCGGCGAGAGGCCGGAGAATCTCCCGGCCGGTGTCACGGTGTCGCCCCGGGTGGTCTCTGCGGAAATGGCGGCGGAAGTGCAGGGGCGCGCCCGTGCCCTCACTGAAGAGCAGCTGCGTGCCGAGTCGGGCGCAAGCGTGCCGATGCTCGAATCATTGCTGAGCTTCGGGTTGATCAGTCACGTGGGTGGCAAGTTTGACGAACACGCCCTCCAGGTGGCGCGAGCCTGTGTGCAGTTGGAAAGCCACGGTCTGGAGCCCCGGCACCTCAGGCCGTTCCAAGCTGCCGCTGAGCGGGAGTTCGGCCTGGTGGAGAGGGCTGTTGCCCCCTTGACCTCTCGACGGGATGCTGCGTCCCAGGCCCGGGCAGCTGAGGCTGCCCGGGAGATTAGTGATCTTTGCCTGACCCTGCACAGGGCCTTGGTGCACGACCGTATCTCACGGATGGACAGCTGATGATCGAAGTCGAAATCGTCGGGGTCCGGATCGAGCTGCCTTCCAATCAGCCGTTGGTGCTGCTTCGGGAGATCAACGGAGAACGCCACGTTCCCATCTGGATTGGAACTCCTGAAGCCAGCGCCATCGCCCTGGCGCAGCAGGGCGTTGTCCCGCCCCGGCCCATGACCCACGATCTCCTAGTGGACGTTGTGGAGTCCTTGGGGCACTCCATCATCAGCGTGAACATTGTGGCCGTGGAGGACAACATCTTCTATGGGCAACTGCAGTTCGATGACGGCACGGTGGTCAGTTCGCGCGCTTCTGACGCGTTGGCCTTGGCGCTGCGTGCCAAGTGCCGCATCTGGTGCGCAGATGCTGTGATGGCGGAAGCCGGCGTTCGTATCACTGAACACGATGAAGGCGAGGATTCGGAGCCGGATCCCGCGGTGGACGAAGAGCGCGAAATGCGCCGGTTCCGGGAGTTCCTGGACGACGTTGAACCGGAAGATTTCGAAGGCTGATCCACCCTAAGCCTAAAGTTGAGGGTGAAACTTTCGACACGACCGGATTTTGAGGCGAAGGTCTTTGACCTCGGCGCTCCACAGGCCTAACGTCGAAGTTATCAAGTTCCCGTTGCATACACTGCCTGCGCAAGTCACACTGGAAGGTGCGGACTTGCGGGAATTACACTGCTGCATTTTGCCGTTGTAACAGGTATGCACCGTCCCCAAGGGAACTGAGAACAAGGAGGTCACGTGAGTCCGAAAGGCGAAGCAGGCGAGCTGAAGCAGTCCTCTGCCGGCATTGCTGCGCCCGCATCCGGCGCCCAGGGTCTGCTCTTCACTGAAGACCTTCCTGTGCTGGACGAGGACGCGGGCTATCGCGGTCCCACTGCCTGCAAAGCGGCAGGCATCACCTACCGTCAATTGGACTACTGGGCGCGTACGGGCTTGGTTGAGCCCGCTGTCCGCGGTGCTGCCGGCTCCGGTTCGCAGCGGCTCTACGGCTTCCGCGACATCCTGGTGCTCAAGGTGGTCAAGCGCCTCCTTGATACCGGCGTGTCACTCCAACAGATCCGCACCGCCGTCGAACACCTCCGCGAGAGGGGCGTTGAGGACCTCGCGCAAATAACGCTGATGAGCGACGGTGCCAGCGTGTACGAATGTACATCTGCTGATGAGGTCATCGACCTCGTCCAGGGCGGACAAGGCGTCTTCGGCATAGCGGTGGGACGTGTATGGCGGGAAGTAGAAGGAAGCCTGGCCGCGTTGCCCAGCGAGCACGCTGGTGAGCAGTCCTTTCCCGACGACGAACTGGGCAAGCGACGCGTCGCACGGCGCATCAGCTAACAGCTTGCCCGGGAATCAGAATTAGCGATAGAAGGCCTCGTCCCTGCAGGGACGAGGCCTTTTCGATGCTTAAACGTGCTTGGTGGCGGCGCCTCATGCTGGCGGCAAACGCTGCCGGCTAGCGCTGGCGACGGTCCCGCACTGCGGATTGACCGGCCAGGAGGTTTTCGAGCAAGCCATCGAAGAGCTTGGCTGCGTTCTTTGCCGAGTCCCCGGGCCAGTGATGAACGGAGTGCGCTGCACCCTGGATCTGCTGCCAGTTGGCTTGCTCCGGAATGTGGGGTGTCAGCAGCAGTTCGCCGAACATGGATTCCATTTCAGCCAAGCGGAAGGTGTGCTCCACGGATCCGGTCCGAACCCGGTTCGCCACAATCCCTGCCGGGGCCAGGTTGGGAGCGAACTCCTGCCGGAAGAGCTGAATGGCGCGCATGGTACGCTCCGTGCCGGCAACTGAAAAAAGCCCAGGCTCGGCCACGAGGACTACCCGGTCGCTGGCGCTCCACGCCATGCGGGTCAGTCCGTTAAGGGAGGGCGGGCAGTCAATCAGGACGAGCTCGTAGTTGCTGGCACCTGCCAGCACCGCGGAAAGCCTGCGGAGGTCGCGCCTGCCCAAATCCGGGCGGTCGTAAATACCCGTGAAGGCCGAACCGACTGCGACGTCCAAGGTGCCGTTGCTTGAGCCGTTGGAAACCCAGCTGCTACCGGCCACATTGCCCGGCAAGTTGGCTTTCCGGGGGCTTTTCAGCATCCGGCCAATGTCCAATTGTCCGCCTGGCTGAACGCCAAGTGCCGTGGTGGCATCGGCGTGCGGATCGAGATCCACCACCAATGTGGATATTCCTGCTGCGAGGGCCGCGGACGCCAGACCGGTGGTTACGGACGTCTTTCCCACTCCACCCTTGAGGCTGCTGATGCTGACTACTTGCACTTGAAAACCCAAAACCTAACGCCGGTTGCCGTATCGCGCTGATTCGCTCCGGAAGCGCCGGAGCCGGGGCTTGCCGAAGCCCCCTCAACATCATATGGTGCATCGCGTCTGATTCCCGCTTTCTACGCGCCCGACCGCCCAGGGATCAGGTTCGCCACTAGCACGCCGTCGGATCGCGCGCACGCATATACAGCCCACATGACGAATCCTTTGTGATGGTTGCCACAAAGATTTGTGTTTGATGCTGGCGGCACTACACACTGTGACCACCGACCGATCCACCCGCAATGATGCAGGAGAAGTATGTTTTCGAAAATTCTGGTGGCCAATCGCGGCGAAATCGCGATCAGGGCGTTTCGCGCTGGTTATGAACTGGGCGCCAAGACCGTAGCTGTCTTTCCGCATGAGGACCGTAACTCGATCCACCGGCAGAAGGCCGACGAAGCTTACCTGATCGGCGAGGTGGGTCATCCCGTCCGCGCCTACCTGGACGTAGAGGAGGTTGTCCGCGTCGCCAAAGAAGCCGGCGCTGACGCCATTTACCCCGGCTACGGCTTCCTCTCCGAGAACCCGGACCTCGCCCGTGCTGCCAAGGCGGCAGGAATTACTTTTGTGGGTCCGCCGGCGGAGGTACTGGAGCTGGCCGGTAACAAGGTTGCCGCTTTGGAGGCCGCCCGCAAGGCCGGCGTCCCTGTCCTAAAGTCGAGCAAGCCCTCCAAGGACCTGGACGAGCTCATCGCCGCAGCCGACGAGATCGGCTTCCCGATCTTCGCCAAGGCCGTCGCCGGCGGTGGCGGCCGCGGAATGCGGCGCGTGGAGACGCGCGAGGCTCTCCCCGAAGCTTTGCAGTCCGCCATGCGCGAAGCTGATGCGGCTTTTGGTGATCCCACCATGTTCCTTGAGCAGGCAGTCCTGCGTCCCCGCCACATTGAAGTGCAGATCCTGGCTGACGCCGAAGGCAACGTCATGCACCTCTTTGAGCGCGACTGTTCGCTGCAGCGCCGTCACCAGAAAGTGGTGGAAATCGCTCCCGCGCCGAACCTGGATGAGAATATCCGCCAGGCCCTTTACCGCGATGCCGTTGCGTTCGCCAAGGCCCTGAACTACGTCAACGCCGGAACCGTGGAGTTCCTGGTGGACACGGAGGGGGAGCGGGCCGGACAGCACGTCTTCATTGAAATGAACCCCCGCATCCAGGTTGAGCACACCGTCACTGAGGAAATCACCGATGTGGACCTCGTCCAGGCACAGATGCGCATCGCTTCAGGGGAAACCCTCGCGGACCTGGGGCTGAGCCAGGACTCGGTGTTCATCAAGGGTGCTGCGCTGCAGTGCCGTATCACCACCGAGGATCCCTCCAACGGCTTCCGCCCTGACGTTGGAAAGATCACCGGCTACCGTTCTGCCGGTGGCGCCGGGGTCAGGCTCGACGGCGGTACGGTCTACTCGGGTGCCGAGATCAGCCCGCACTTCGACTCCATGCTGGTGAAGCTGACCTGCCGTGGCCGTGATTATCCTGCAGCCGTAGCCCGCGCACGTCGTGGTTTGGCTGAGTTCCGTATCCGTGGCGTGTCCACCAACATCCCGTTCCTGCAGGCGGTTCTTGCGGACCCGGACTTCAACGCCGGAAACGTGGCCACAGACTTCATCGACAAGCGCCCTGAGCTGCTCAAGTCACACATCTCTGCGGACCGCGGAACCAAGCTGCTGACGTGGCTTGCCGAGGTTACCGTGAACAAGCCAAACGGTGAACTCACAGTTCATTCGGACCCTGCCAGCAAGCTGCCCGCGATCGATGGCCCGGTTCCCACCTCGGGTTCGCGCCAGAAGCTGATCGAACTGGGACCGGAGGGCTTCGCCAAGGCGCTGCGGGAGCAGCAGGCACTGGCCGTCACGGACACCACTTTCCGTGACGCCCACCAGTCCCTGCTGGCAACGCGCGTCCGTACCCGCGACCTCGTGGCAGCAGGCCCGGCAGTGACGGCGCTGATGCCGGAGCTGCTTTCCGTGGAGGCCTGGGGCGGCGCAACGTACGACGTCGCGCTCCGCTTCCTCGGTGAGGACCCGTGGGACCGTTTGGCTGCTTTGCGCAAGGCTTTGCCGAACACTTGTATCCAGATGCTGCTCCGCGGCCGCAACACGGTGGGCTACACCCCGTACCCGGAAGAAGTGACGGAGGCTTTCGTCAACGAGGCCGCCGCTACGGGCATCGACATCTTCCGCATCTTTGACGCCCTCAACGACGTCAACCAGATGGCCCCCGCCATCCGGGCCGTGCGTGCAACCGGGACTGCCGTCGCAGAAGTTGCCCTCTGCTACACGGGCAACCTCCTGGATCCGAACGAGGACCTGTACACCCTCGACTACTACCTGGACCTCGCCCAGAAGATCGTTGACGCCGGTGCCCACATCCTTGCCATCAAGGACATGGCTGGACTCCTGCGTCCGGCCGCCGCAGCGAAGCTGGTGACAGCCCTGCGTGAGCGCTTCGACCTGCCCGTGCACCTGCACACGCACGACACCGCGGGCGGTCAGCTTGCCACGTTGCTGGCAGCTGTTGACGCTGGTGTGGACGCCGTTGACGTGGCAGCGGCTTCCCTGGCCGGCACCACCAGCCAGCCCGCGGCGTCTGCCTTGGTTGCTGCCTTGGCCAATACGCCCCGCGACACCGGGCTGAGCCTGGCCAACGTTGGCGCGCTCGAGCCCTACTGGGAAGCTGTACGCCGCGTCTACGCCCCCTTCGAGTCCGGTCTTCCGGGTCCCACAGGACGCGTCTACCAGCACGAAATCCCCGGTGGCCAGCTCTCCAACCTTCGCCAACAGGCCATCGCCCTTGGTCTTGGTGAGCAGTTTGAGGCCATCGAGGACATGTACACGGCGGCCGACCGCATCCTTGGCCGCTTGGTGAAGGTCACACCGTCCTCCAAGGTGGTGGGCGATCTCGCGTTGCACCTCGTCGGACTCAACGCCGATCCCGCGGATTTCAACGAGAACCCGCAGAACTACGACATCCCGGATTCTGTCATTGGGTTCCTCTCCGGCGAACTCGGTGATCCTCCCGGAGGCTGGCCCGAGCCGTTCCGCACCAAGGCCCTTCAAGGCCGCAGCGTCAAGGTGCGCGACGTCGAGATCAGTGCCGAGGACAGTGCAGCGCTGAAGGGCGACTCCAAGACGCGACAGCACACGCTGAACCGTTTGCTCTTCGCCGGACCCACCAAGGACTACCTCAAGAGCGTGGACACCTACGGGAACATCTCCGTGCTGGATACCCGTGACTACCTGTACGGTCTCCAGCAGGGCGTAGAGCACGTCATCGAGTTGGAGAAGGGCGTTCGCCTCATTGCCCAGCTTGAGGCTGTCTCGGAAGCTGACGAGAAGGGCATGCGCACCGTGATGTGCACGCTCAACGGGCAGTCCCGACCGGTGGTTGTGCGTGACCGTTCAGTGGTCAGCAATGTCAAGGCAGCTGAGAAGGCGGATCCGGCACAGCCTGGTCAGGTTGCCGCCCCGTTTGCCGGCGCAGTTACCGTCACCGTCAAGGTGGGCGATGCCGTCAACGTCGGCGATACCGTTGCCACCATTGAAGCCATGAAGATGGAAGCTTCCATCACGGCGCCGGTTGCCGGCACGGTCTCGCGCCTTGCCATCTCCTCGGTAGAGCAGGTCCAGGGTGGGGACTTGCTGCTGGTGATCGGCTAGCAATCAGCACCAAAAAGTACCCCGTCCGGAATCCGGACGGGGTACTTTTTTGTGATTCGTTGTGGCTACGAAGCGCGGGGCGCTGTGTACATTTCCTCAATGACGGCGTCGAAGTCCT
This sequence comes from Paenarthrobacter sp. TYUT067, assembly GCF_023656375.1. Taxonomy (NCBI): domain Bacteria; kingdom Bacillati; phylum Actinomycetota; class Actinomycetes; order Micrococcales; family Micrococcaceae; genus Paenarthrobacter; species Paenarthrobacter sp. TYUT067. Next base: position 11,734 of record NZ_JAMOIT010000029.1, on the reverse strand, counting down.
TCATGACCTGCGCACGCTTGACCTTGAGGGACGGCGTCAGGTGCCCTGAGGCTTCAGTGAAGTCCGCCGGGACGATCCTGAAGGACTTGATGGCCTCGGCCTGGGAAACGGACTGGTTGGCCTTGCTGATGAGCTCCTGGACTGCGGCCTTCACTACTGCGTGGTCAGTGGCTTCTGCAAGAGTGGTGCTTGCGGGCAGTCCGTGACGGTCCAGCCAGCCCGGGAGCGCTTCCTCATCCAGGGTGACCAAGGCACCGATGAACGGTCGGTTGTCGCCCACCACCAGAACCTGGGAAACCAAAGCATCCGCGCGGATCTGATCTTCCAGCAGGGCAGGAACCACGTTCTTCCCGCTGGCGGTAACTATGATTTCCTTCTTGCGGCCAGTGATCTTGAGGAAGCCGTTGTTGTCCAGTTCTCCAATGTCACCGGTACGGAACCAGCCGTCGGTGAACGTTTCGGCCGTCAGGTCTTCGCGGTTGTAGTAGCCCCGCATGACGCAAACGCCCTTGGCAAGGATTTCGCCGTCGTCGGCAATCTTCACGGAGTTGCCCGGCAACGGGGCGCCGACGGTGCCGATCCTGATCATGGACGGCGTGTTCACCGAGATCGGGGCGGTGGTCTCCGTCAGGCCGTAGCCCTCCAGGATCTGCAGGCCGATGCCTTGGAAGAAGTGGCCCAGGCGTTCACCCAACGGGCCGCCGCCGGAGACGGCGTGTGCGACATTACCGCCCATGGCGGCGCGGAGCTTCCCATAGACGAGTTTGTCGAAGACGGCATGCTTGAGCTTCAGCCCAAGACCCAGCGAACCGGCTTCGCGTGCCTTGGAGTAGGCGATTGCGGTATCCACTGCGCGGTGGAAGATGGCACCCTTGCCGCCGTCCTCCGCTTTGGTCAGTGCCGAGTTGTACACCTTCTCAAAGACCCTGGGTACAGCCAGGATGAACGTCGGCTGGAAGCTCTGCAGGTCAGCCAGCAGATTCTTGATATCCGGGGTATGTGCCACCTGGACGCCGCCGGCCACAGCCAGCACGGAAATAAAACGGGCGAAGACGTGGGCGAGGGGGAGGAACATGATGGTCTTGCCCGACTCGTTGATGATCTCAGGCAAGGAAGCGCGGGCGTTCTCGGACAGTTCCACAAAGTTGCCGTGCGTCAACTCGCAGCCTTTGGGCCTGCCCGTCGTGCCGGAGGTGTAGATGATCGTTGCGAGATCCTTGAGGCCGGCCGATGAACGGCGGGACTCGAGTTCGTCGTCGGGGACGCCGGCGCCTGCAGCGCGTAGGGCGTCGAGTCCGGCGCCTTCAAGCTGCCAGACATTGGCCACGGACGTAATGTCCTCCGCGGCAACAGCCTGGCGGATGATGTCCTCGTGGTGGGCCGCTTCGCCGAAGGCGGCAACAGCCCCGGAGTCGCCGAGGTTCCATGCCACCTGTGAGGGAGAGGACGTTTCGTAGATCGGTACGGAAACAGCTCCGGCAAACCAAATGGCGAAGTCCACAAGGGACCACTCGTAGCGCGTACGGGACATGATGCCCACGCGGTCGCCCACAGCAACGCCGCTGGCGATGAGTCCCTTTGCCAGGGCCCGGACGTCTGCAAGGAAGTCCTTGGCACGGATGTCCTGCCACTGTCCAGCCTTATCCAGCTTGGAGAAGAGGGCAGGGTTGGACGCTTTCGCTGCCTCGCGGATCACGAAGTCCGTGATGTTGGTTTCCGGGGCAATATTCACGAGGGGAGGAACACTTATTTCACGCACGGTAGCTCCTTTGATATCCACGGGCCACGAGGGGCTGCTTTCACTCTAGTATGCCCGCTCGCGGTGGTGTGTTCTATTTCACCTACTGGCGAGTAACTTTACGGATCGGCAGTCATTTCAAGCAAATGGGAGCCTTCGGGCCCGTGGAATGCGAATGCGGCCATGCCCTGCGGAATAGGATGATGGGATGCCCGCACTACGGTCCACTTCCCTGGTCAGACCCAAGCCCCCGGCCTCGGCATGGAGGGATGCGCCCTGGGCCGCCCGCCGGAGCCATTTAGGTCGCCGGGGCCTGGCGATCGGGATTGACATCGGCGGCACTAAAGTGGCCGCGGGCGTCGTGGATGCCGAGGGTCGGGTCCTCGCCGAGGCCCGCAGGTCCACGCCCGGCGCGGACCCCCGTGCAGTCGAGCGGACCATCGTGGAACTTGTAGAGGAACTCAGCGCAGGCCACCGGATCGCCACGGTGGGAATCGGCGCCGCCGGTTGGATGGACCTCGACGGCGGCACGGTGCTGTTCAGCCCGCATCTCGCCTGGCGTAACGAGCCCCTGAGGGACAGCCTCCAGAAATTGTTGAGGCGTCCGGTCCTGCTGACCAACGACGCCGACGCCGCCGCGTGGGCGGAATGGCGGTTTGGTGCAGGTCAGGGCGAAAGTCGCCTGGTGTGCATCACCTTGGGCACGGGCATCGGCGGAGCCATGGTCATGGATGGCCGCGTGGAACGGGGGCGCTACGGCGTGGCCGGGGAATTCGGGCACCAGATCATTTTCCCGGGGGGACACCGCTGCGAATGCGGCAACCGCGGATGCTGGGAACAGTACGCCTCCGGAAACGCCCTGGGGCGGGAAGCCAGGCAACTGGTGCGAACCAACTCCCCGGCAGGTTGCGCGCTCTTGGAAAAGGCGGGCGGCACCGCAGAAAACCTGTCCGGGGCGGCCGTGACCGCGCTGGCGCTGGAGGGTGATGCCACCTCGCGTGAGCTCATTGCCGACCAAGGCGAATGGCTGGGTTTGGGGTTGGCCAACCTCGCCGCAGCGCTGGACCCCGGAATGTTCGTCATCGGCGGCGGGCTCTGCGATGCGGGGGAGTTGCTCGCAGGGCCGGCCAGGGAATCGTTCGCTAAAAACCTGACCGGGCGGGGTTTCCGGCCCATGGCCAGGATAGAGCTGGCGGCACTCGGTCCGCGCGCCGGCATGATCGGTGCGGCAGACCTTTCCCGGGTCAGCGGCCGGGCGCGGAGCTAGCAACTAGAGGCGGGCGCCGTCGTCGTCCTCATTCTTCTCCTGCGGAAGCCGCGTAATCAGGTAAATCACCGATGCCACAAAAACTGCCACGATGCCCAAAGTGGCCGTCAGCGGGGCAGACCTCCAGAACATGGCAGTGAAGAGCAGCGCGAGCGGCCCGCCCACAGCACCAACCCATGCCAGCATGACCAGTGGCTCAGTTCCCGCCAGGCTTGGGGGCTCTTCGGGAACGAACGTATGGTCCTCGTCCTCCACCTCGAAGTCCCGGGGCCCGGGCGGTTTGCCGGGTGCCTCGGCGTCTGTGCGCGCCGCTGCCGGATCGGGTATCGGTTGCTGCGCCGGGGTGGAGAGGCCCAGCGGATCGAAGTCCTTGAAAGACTTCCCGTGCCCTGGCATTAACTGCCGGGGATCTGAGTCCTGGATCCCGTAGCTGTCCGCGGGAGGTGCCCCTGCCGGGCCGGACTCTGTGGCCTCCAACCGGGCCACCAGATCCTGCCACACGGCGTCGTCGTCCTTATTGGCGCTTTGATCAGCGGAATTGGGGTCAGGCCTGTTCATGGGTTGTGTCCTTTTCGGAGAAAAGCCCGGGACCTGCCAAGGCCGCTACGGTCTTTTGCATGAACTCGACAGACCCGGCAAAAATTTCCGGCGCATCATTATCAAGGGTGGCCACATGGCGGCTGTTATGGAGGTAGCTGACGTCCACTGGTGCCTGAACCCGGGAACGGAGGAGTTCCAGGCTCGCGTTCGAAATCACGTTGTCCACCGTTGACTTATAGACCAGGACGGGTGAGCTGATGCGGGGCAGGATGGCCGCCGTATCTTTGTACATCTTCTTGAGCTGATGCGCGGCCGCGACTGGTGTTCTGGTGTAGGCGCCCTCGTCCTGATCCGGTTTGAGGATGTCGTTGGCGATCGCCGGAGTGGTTTTCACCACGTACTTGAGCGCGGCTACGATCACAGCCCGGGGATCGTCCAGGACCAGCCCGGGGTTCACCACCACCGTCCCTGCGACAGGACGGGTGGCCGCGATCCGCAATGCCAAAGTTCCACCCATGGACAGTCCCGCAGAGAAAACGTAGTCGCACTCGGAAGCCAGCTCGAGATAAGCATCGTCCACGGCACGATGCCACTCCCGCCATGAGCGGGTGGCCATATCCTGCCACGACGTGCCGTGCCCGGGCAGCAAAGGCAGCCTCACGGCATAGCCAGCCTCAGCAAGGTGTTGGGCCCACGGCCTGACGCTGTGGGGGCTCCCCGTGAACCCGTGGGACAGGACTACGCCAACGCGCGGCCCAACCCCATTCCAGCTGCTATGGAACGGCGAGAAATCCGGGAGCATTTTCATGATGACTCTGAGGCTACTCTGTCACCGGCGTGCTGACGGAAAAAGTGGGCCGATTCTTCAAAAATGGTGGGTGCGTCAACATCCAAGGTGGCCACATGCCCGCTGTGGGGGAGGGTGACTACTCTCAGGCGCGAGGATGAAATGTACTTGCTGATGGTGGCCACTGAACTGGGCGGGATGACGCCATCTACCGAGGATTTGAACACCAGGGCGGGGGCCTCAACATGGGGCAAACCCCGGGTGGCCGCGCGGAAAAGCTTCTTGAGTTCATGCACCGACTGCAGTGATGTCTTGGAATAGTCGCCGGTTTCAGCGGTGGCCGGTGCTGGTGAGTCCTCCTCTATGGGAGTGGTGGTCCTCATGACGTACTTGAGGGCGCCCACGTACTTCACCCTGCGGTCATAAAAGCTGAGGCCCGGGTTGACCAGAACCAGCCCGGAAACATCGTGCAGTGAGGCTACCCGAAGGGCAAGTGCGCCTCCCATGGACAGCCCTGCCACAAAACAGCTCTCCGTCTTGGAGGCGAGGTCCACATAGCTCTGCTCGAAGGCCCGGTACCAGTCCTGCCAACGCGTGGTGGCCAGGTCCTGCCAACTGGTTCCGTGGCCGGGGAGCAGAGGCACGGAAACAGCAAATCCCTGGGAGGCCAAGTACTCAGCCCAAGGGAGCATGCTGAGCGGGCTTCCTGTGAATCCATGGCAAATCGCCACGCCTGTGGAGGCATTGGGTCCATGCCCCTCATGGTGGAATGCGAGCGGCGCAGCGGGTAGAGAGCGTTCCGTCATGTGTCCCATCGTGTCACTTCTCCGGACATTTCTCACTGGAGTAGGGTTGCTGTTGAGTGCCGGCCGGATTGCCCGGATGCATGCCAACCATTCGGCCGTGAGAGGACAAACGTGTTCTATTGGGTCATGAAGAGGATCTTTCTCGGTCCCATCCTCAAGCTCCTGTTCCGTCCCTGGGTCAAGGGACTGGACAACGTTCCTGAAAGCGGCGCCGCCATCCTGGCGTCCAACCACTTGTCCTTCTCGGATTCCATCTTCCTGCCCCTGATGGTTCACCGCCCTGTGATCTTCCTGGCCAAGTCCGAGTACTTCACGGGAAAAGGGCTCAAAGGCCGGCTCACTGCGCTGTTTTTCCGTCTGAGCAACCAATTGCCCATGGACCGTTCGGGAGGCGCGGCCTCGGAAATGTCGCTGCAAGCCGGCAAGGACGTCCTGAACTCCGGGGGCCTGCTGGGGATTTATCCGGAAGGCACACGCAGCCCGGACGCCAGGCTTTACCGTGGGAAAGTAGGCGTGGCCAAGCTGGCACTGCAAACGCGCGTCCCTGTGGTGCCTGTGGCCATGATCGGTACGGAGAAGGTCCAGCCCATCGGCAAACGTCTCCCCAACATCCGCCGGATCGGGCTCATTTTCGGGCAGCCCTTGGACTTTAGCCGTTACTACGGCATGGAGGATGACCGCTTGATCCAGAGGGCTGTGACCGATGAAATCATGTACGAATTGATGCGGCTTTCCGGTCAGGAATACGTGGATGAGTACGCAGCAGTGGTCAAGGCCCAGTTGGCCGGCAAAGGCCCGGAGCCGGTCCACAAGATTGAGGTTGCCGAAGAGTCCGCCGCGGACATAGCTGAAGACAGGGACGATCCCCGGAGTGACGGGTCCGGATCCACGGAGAGACTGTGACGCATGCGGCGGCATCGGTTACGGCTGCAGTCCCGCAACATTGCCGCGGGCTACTACTCTTGAAGGGTGACTGAGCTAACCGCGAACACCGCACCCTCCGCAGCAGATCCCCATGCCAGTACCGCCCAGAGCGGAGCGGCAAATTACCCCGGCCTCGACGCCTGGCGGGACCTGCCGATTTCCCAGCAGCCCACGTGGTCCAACTCTGAAGTCTTCAAGGCTTCCGTCAAGGAACTCTCCGTGGTGCCGCCCTTGGTCTTCGCCGGTGAAGTGGACGTTCTGAGGGAGCGCCTCGCGGCTGCTGCCCAGGGCAAGGCTTTCCTCCTTCAGGGCGGCGACTGCGCTGAGACTTTTGAGGCCGCTACTGCGGACAGAATCAGTGCCCGGGTCAAGACGATCCTCCAGATGGCAGTGGTACTCACGTACGGCGCTGCCATGCCCGTCATCAAGATGGGCCGGATGGCCGGACAGTTCGCGAAGCCGCGTTCCTCCAATGACGAGACCCGCGATGGCGTGACGCTTCCCGCTTACCGCGGCGACATCGTCAATGGCTACGATTTCACCCCTGAGTCCCGCGCTCACGATGCCAGCCGGATGCTGAAGGCCTATCACACCTCCGCTTCCACGCTGAACCTCATCCGTGCCTTCACCCAGGGGGGCTTCGCGGATCTTCGCCTCGTTCACCAGTGGAACAAAGGTTTCACGGAGAACCCGGCACACGCACGCTACGAATCACTGGCGCGGGACATCGACCGTGCCATCAGCTTCATGGACTCCTGCGGTGCTGACTTCGAAGCACTCAAGCGCGTGGAATTCTTCGCCAGCCACGAAGCACTGCTGCTCGACTACGAACGCGCGCTGACCCGCATCGATTCGCGGACCGGACTGCCGTACGACACCTCCGCCCACTTCCTGTGGATTGGCGAGCGGACCCGCGAACTGGACCACGCCCATGTGGACTTCCTGTCCCGTGTACGGAACCCCATCGGCGTTAAGCTTGGCCCCACCACCAGCGGTGATGACGCCCTGCGCCTCATCGACAAACTGGACCCCAACCGCGAACCGGGCCGCCTCACGTTCATCACCCGCATGGGCGCCGGCAACATCCGCGAGAAGCTGCCTGCCGTCGTCGAACGCGTCACTGCATCCGGCGCGCAGGTGCTGTGGGTGACTGACCCGATGCACGGCAATACGGTCACCTCGCCGAACGGTTACAAGACGCGCAACTTCGATGACGTCATTGATGAGGTGCGCGGCTTCTTCGAGGTCCACCAGGCCCTGGGAACGGTCCCAGGCGGACTCCACGTTGAAATGACCGGCGATGACGTTGCTGAGTGCCTGGGTGGTGCTGATCCTATCGACCAGGACGCTTTCCTGGACCGCTATGAGTCGGTGTGCGATCCTCGCCTGAACCACATGCAGTCCCTTGAGATGGCCTTCCTCGTAGCCGGAGCCCTCTCAAAGAAGTAGGGATGTAACAAAGGCGCGGTCCGGATTATCCGGGCCGCGCCTTTTGTTTATGGCTGGAAGCTATCAGACGACTGTCAGCGTCACCACGGAGTCTTCCGGTACCTCGGTGTTGACGGGATTCTGGTCCCGGACGGTGCCAAAGAACCCACCGAGGACTTTGTTGACCTCAACCTTGAAACCGAGTTTCTTCAATTCCTTTTCAGCTTCAGCGGCCTGCTTTCCGATGAAACTGGGGACCTTGACCAACTTGGGCCCCTTGGACACGGTGAGCGTCACGGCTTCGCCCCGGATGAGGGTACCGTTGGCCGGCACCTGGGAGACCACCGCGCCCTTCGGGACCGCCTTGTCATTGACCGTCTCAGGGGCGATGACTGCTTTTAGGCCAGCGTCCTGAAGCGCCTTGACTGCTGCATCCTGCGCCAGCCCGCGCACGTCGGGCACGGGGATGGGCTGGGGCCCCTTGGAGACCGTCAGGGCCACCGGGGTGCCATGCCTGACTTCCGTGCCCTTGACCGGGTCCTGGGAAAGCACGACGCCGGCGGGCACTTTCTCATCGAAAGTCTCCGTGACGTTGCCGAGAGCCATCTCGGCAGCATTCAGCGCAATCTTGGCCTCGTCCAGAGTGACACCGGTCAGATCGGGCAAGGGGAAAAGCTGGGCACCTTTGGAAACGAACAACGTGATGGGCTGAAATTTCCGCACTTCGGCACCGGATTTGGGTTCGGTCCCCACCGCAAGGCCGGCAAGGATATCGTCGTCGAAAACGTCCTGCGGTTCCGATTGGAATCCGGCAGTGCGGAGAAGCTGCTGGGCTTCGGCAACGGTTTTGTTTTTGACATCCGGTACGCTCCCCGGCGATCCGGGTCCCATACCGAAGAACCATCCGGCCGATGCCGCCAGCGTCGCGAGGATGACAATCACGATGGTCCAGATGATGCCACGGCGCCGGGGGTTGCCCTCGCGCAGGGGGCGGCTCGGTGTTGCTGCGGCCCTGGCGCGGTCCTTGCTCTCCTGCCGTTCGAGTCGCTTCAGCTCCCGCTTGCCCGGTTGGCGCGCGTCCATCTGGTTCCCGGGAGCAACGACGGCGCTTGGCCTGCCGGGACCACCCGCAGCCATAACGGTGGTGGGGTTGCTTTGCTGGGAAATGAATTCCGTGGGCGACACAGTGGCGGCTAACGCTTCTGTGGGGTTGCTTCCCGAACTGCCAGGTTGAATGGTTGCCGCAGCGGCTGCGGGGGAGCCTGGCGGCCGGAAGGCTGTTTGCCTGCGGTCCAGTTCCTCGTCCGACAGGGTGGTGCGGATGTGGCGGAGCTCCGTCAGCAGCGCAGCGCCGTCCACCGGCCTGTTCTCCGCATCAACGGAGGTACACCACTGCACGAGCTCATCAAGGTCCTCTGCAAGGCCCGGAGCAGCATCCGAGGGGCGTCCCACCACCGCATTGACGTGCTGGTAGGCGACCTGAATGGGGGAGTCTCCCACATAGGGCTGTTTGCCCGTCAACATCTCATACAGCATGATGCCGGCCGAGTAGATGTCGCTTCTGGCATCTGCGGGCTGGCCGAGCACAAGTTCGGGGGCCAAGTAGGCCACTGTTCCGATGAGGGCGCCGGTGCTGGTATTGGCGGAGATGGCCCTGGCCAGGCCGAAGTCTCCCACTTTGATGCGTCCGTCGTCTGCAATGAGAACGTTTTCCGGCTTGACGTCGCGATGGATGAGCCCTGAGCGGTGCGCGGCTGCAAGGCCTTCGATCACAGGATCGATCAATGCCAAGGCAAGGCGCGGCGGCAATGGGCCTTGTTCGCCAAGGGTGTCGCGGAGGGTGTGTCCCTTGACGTACTCCATCACCAGGTAGGCAATATGGCCGTCCTCGCCTTGGTCGAGCACGCCGACGATGTGCGGGTGCGAGAGGCTCGCGGCCGCCTTGGCTTCGCGGCTTAGTCGCTCCAGGAACGTGGGGTCATTGGCCAGATGCGGGTGCAGGACTTTGAGGGCCACGTCGCGCTCCAAGCGCTGGTCCGTGGCCAGGTAGACAGTGGACATTCCGCCCCTCGCCAGGCGGGAACGGACAGTGTATCGGCCGTCCACAGTGGTCCCGATGAGGTGGTCCTGCATTGGTTCTTGCACCATACGATCCTAAACGAGGCAGGGAAGGGGCCCGAATCCACAAGGGATGCGGGCCCCTTCCAAGGTGCAGCTGACGGTCTAGCCGAAAGTGCGCTGGCGTGCCTTGATCGACTCGACGTAGCGCTTGGTGTCGTCGTACATGCCGTATTTGTTGACTGAATACTGGCCCTGGTAGTACCCGGCGATTGCCGTGTCCAGGTCCTTGCTGGTGGCAATGAGCGTCCGAATGATCGCCACACCTGCGGTGGCATTGTCGTAAGGGTCCAGAAGGTTGAGCTTGCGGCCCACCAGATCCGAAGCCCACTGCCCGGAGGAGGGGATAACCTGCATGGTGCCGATGGCATTTGCGGGGGAGACGGCGCGCTGGTCAAAGCCGGACTCCTGTTCGGCGAAGGCCAAAGCCAGGGACGGGCTCACACCCATGCGCCGTGCGGTGTCGGCAACGATGCTCTTCATCTCAGCGCGGCTGGGCACCGGCGAAGCATTCAGTAGTGCCTTGTTCTCGTTTGCTGAGCTGACTACTGCCGGCGGGTAGGTGAAACCCAGGAACGTGCTGGGTACCAGCGGCTTGGTCTCTCCCGCAGGCTGCAGGCCGGCGCCCGGGATGGTGAGCTTTTGGCCCGGGTAAATAACGGTGGTGGCCGTTACGTTGTTATTGGCGGCCATCAATGCAGCCAGGGTAACCCCGTGGCGGGAAGCGATGGAACTGAGGGTGTCGCCTGCCTTGATGGTGTAGGAACCTGTACCGGCCAGCGGGGCGGGAGCAGGCGCAGGAGCTGCCGGTGCTGATGGCGCCGATCCTCCACTGACCTTGATTTTCTGGCCGGGATAGATGATGGAGCTTCCGTTCAGCCCGTTCCAGCTGAAGATGCTGGACAGGGGAACGTTGTGCTTGGCTGCTATGGCACCCAAGGTGTCTCCGGGGACCACGGTGTAGACGGTGGCGGTGGTGGGGGCGCTGGGTGCACTCGGGGCAGAAGGGGCCGGCCGCGTCGGTGCTGCCGGGGCGGTGCCAGTGAGCTTGATGGTCTGTCCCGGGTAGATCAGCGTGGTGGCAGAAAGCTTGTTCAGCTGAAGAACGGCCGTGGTGTCCAGGTTGAAGCGGCGCGCGATGGCGCTGATGGTATCGCCGCGGACAATCGTGTAGGTGTCCGGTACGGACGGGGCCATGGGGCGCAGGGCGGCCGGAAGGGTGGCCGCCACCGCATTGGCAGGAATGACTGTGCCCACGTTGACTGCTTGAGCCTTCATGGCGGCGGCAAGCGTTGCCGGGATCTTTCGTGGTTGCGGCGCCGGTGTGGCCATGGACGGTTGGGCCAGGGCAAGTGAGGACAAAACCACGGCGGGAAGTGCAGCCGTGGTTGCCGCGATAACCGGCATGCTCATGGTTCGTTTCGGCGAACGGGGCGTCGTCATGGAATGTGTCCTCATCTCAAACAGCGGGGGATTGTTACTGCTGTTGTCAGTGTTACCAACGTGGCTGATGTTATCAATGATGCAAATGTGATCAGTGTGAATCTCTCATACTTAGTCGATCAGCACAACAATTCCTGTCAAACCGAACAAACAGCCACAATTCACGCAGATGAACGGCCCCTGTAAAGCGTCGGCACGCCATCGTCGTCGAACGTCAGCTAGGCGCGGGGCGGGGCGGCGTGGCAACCTTATTCCGTGAGTAATGTAGAAAGCCTTGTTTCCGACTGGCTGCCGCTGCCGGATGTCGCCGAATTATTGGAAGTTTCCATCACCAAAGTCCACGGACTTCTGGATGAGCGTGCGCTGGTCGCCATCAGGCGGGGAGAGCGGAACATCCGCTCCATCCCGGCCCTTTTTGTCCAGGACGGGCATGTTGTAGACAGCTTGAAGGGGACCGTTGCGGTTCTGAGCGACGCCGGCTACAACGACGAAGAATTGATTATCTGGCTTTTCACCCCGGATGAGTCATTGCGGGGGCGTCCCATTGACGCCCTGCGCGAGGGGCGTAAGACAGAGATCAGGCGTCGCGCCCAGTCTTTGGCCTGGTAACGCCTTCGACTTTCCAACCGGCCTCCTCACGAGGAGGCCGGTTAAAATGCCCGACGACGGCGGTGACTAGATCG
>NZ_JAMOIT010000028.1:0-52560 GCF_023656375.1 Paenarthrobacter sp. TYUT067 | reverse complement strand
TTGGTAGCGACCCCTCTTATATAGGCACTCCCCTGTTAACTACGACGGCGCCCGTCCCCTTCCGGGGGCGGCCGCCGTTGCGTTGGGCTTCTTGGGCCCTAGCTGGTTCCTCTTCTAGTGGAAGAAGTGGCGTGCACCCGTGAAGTACATCGTGATGCCGGCAGCGTTGGCTGCGGCGATGACTTCCTCGTCACGAACGGAACCGCCCGGCTGGACCACGGCGCGGACACCGGCGTCGATCAGGATCTGCAGGCCGTCGGCGAACGGGAAGAACGCGTCCGAGGAAGCAACGGCACCGCGCGCACGCTCAGGTGCGTCGCTCGCGTCGGCGTTGGACGCACCGCCAGCACCGTCGACGTCGGACTCCACCTTCACGCCCAGCGTGTTGGCGCGCTCGACGGCCAGGCGGCAGGAGTCCAGGCGGTTGACCTGGCCCATGCCGATGCCCACGGCGGCACCGTGGTTGGCCAGCAGGATGGCGTTGGACTTTGCCGCGCGGCAAGCGGTCCAGGCGAAAGCCAGGTCCGCAAGGGTTGCTTCGTCGGCGGCTTCGCCGGCAGCGAGGGTCCAGTTGGCGGGGTTGTCGCCGTCGGCGTCCACCTTGTCGCTCATCTGGACCAGGACGCCGCCGGAGACCTGGCGCATCTCGGAGGGGTAGCGGCCGTAGCCCTCGGGCAGTGCGAGGAGGCGGATGTTCTTCTTCTTGGAGAGGATCTCCACAGCTTCTGGCTCGAAGTCCGGGGCGATGACAACCTCGGTGAAGATGTCGGCAACCGTGCGGGCCATGCCTGCGGTGACGGTTCGGTTCGCAGCAATCACGCCACCAAATGCGGAGACGGGGTCGCAGGCGTGGGCCTTGGCGTGGGCGTCCGCGATCGGATCGGCAGCGTCTGCGGAACCGACGGCCACACCGCACGGGTTGGCGTGCTTGATGATCGCGACCGCGGGCTCGGCGAAGTCGAAAGCAGCGCGGAGGGCGGCATCGGCGTCAACGAAGTTGTTGTAGCTCATGGCCTTACCGTGCAGCTGGTCCGCCTGGGCGATGCCTGCCGGGGCGGCCTTGTCCACGTAGAGTGCGGCCTGCTGATGCGGGTTTTCGCCGTAGCGAAGGACCTCGGAGCGTTCCAGGGACAGGCCGGCGTAGGCGGGCCAGTCGATGATGCCGTCGCCGTCTTCGTCCAGGAACTGGCTGGCCGTCCAGGAAGCCACAGCGTTGTCGTAGCTGGCCGTGTGAGCGAACGCCTTGGCGGCCAGGCGGCGACGGGTGTTCAGGTCGAACCCGCCGTGTGCAGCGGCCTCGACTACTGCGCCGTAGAAGTTGGGATCCGTGACGATGGCGACGGCGGCGTGGTTCTTCGCAGCCGAACGCACCATGGCGGGGCCTCCGATGTCGATCTGCTCAACCACGTCATCCTGGGCTGCGCCGGACTTCACGGTCTCCACGAACGGGTAAAGGTTCACCACCACGAGGTCGAAGGTTTCGATCTCCATGCCGGCCAGGGTGTCCATGTGCGCCGGGACGCGACGGTCGGCCAGGATGCCACCGTGAACGCGCGGGTGCAGGGTTTTGACGCGGCCGTCCAGCATTTCCGGGGAGCCGGTGACTTCTTCGACTTCCTTGACCGGGATGCCTGCGGCGGCGATCTTCTTGGCGGTGGATCCGGTGGAGACGATTGCGACGCCGGCTGCGTGCAGGCCCTTCGCGAGCTCCTCCAGTCCCGTCTTGTCGTAAACCGAGATCAGTGCACGGCGGATGGGAACACGGTCAAGCTGCGTCAAGCTCACAAAAGTCTCCGTCTTAGTTCGCGTAGATGTCGCGGGTGGATTCGCGGGTGTGGGGATACGGAGAGTTTATCGTGTTTCGTTGCTGCCCCGGTTTTGCGTCGTTTCTGCCCTGCGTTGCAAGGCCCACCATGCGTGCCACCTCCCGCTCGCGGGAGGCACACCCGGCCCCACAAAAACACCCCTACGTTGCGAGGCCCACTCTGCGTGCCACATCCCGCTCGCGGGACGCACACCCGGCCCCACAAAAACACCCCTACATTGCGAGGCCCACTCTGCGTCCCACCAAGGGCGCGAAAGGCGCACACCAGGCCCCACAAAAACACCCCCTACATTGCGAGGCCACTCTGCGTGCCACCAAGGGCGCGAAAGGCGCACACCAGGCCCCACAACTCAGGGCAGACAAGACATTACGACGACGGCCCACGCCACCCGCGCGACACCAACGCATCGCGTATCTTACGTTCGGCATGAGCCCACCCGCCCTTCATCTGGACATCGGAGAATTTCAGGACGATCCACCCCAACGCGCGAAGCCTATCGTCACGTTCGATGTCCTTCCCCCACTGCACAGGGTCGGAGCGGTGATGGTCGCCCTCATATTCCATGGCAGTTTTGTACTCCTTGTATTGGAGATCGGGCGTCGATATGTATCTCCCGCGCTCGTCGAAGATCGGCGCGGTAACCGCTGGCTCCGGCAGCCCGGCATCGACGATTTTCAACCGCAGACGGGATTCCTGCGGCGAGTCGACCCCAACGCGCAGCAACGGCAGAACCTCCCGGGCCATCCTGATCCTCTTGACCTTGGGTCGGCGGTCAATGACTTCCTGGATCGCCGCGATCGAGGACAACGGATTCTCCCGCGCCAACAGAAAGTCTCCGGCGGCCACAAGCGAAGACCGCCCCATATGCCTCGCCAAATCCATCCAGGTCCACTCGGGCGACGTCAATTGAACTCCGTTCAACATACGAACGTCCCGAGCAAGCAGTGGAGCCCGATGCCCGATTACGCCCCGACGCTTGACCCTCCCGATCTCTTGCCGTCGGGTCACATGGATTAGCCCGCTCCTGCCCTCTTCCTCGAGATAGATGGGGAGCGGCATGGACCACAACAGCGCTGCAGTGACATGGCTGACTGCACAGCGCTGTGTCACAGCGGTATGAAGTCGGCCCAGCAATGCGAGGTCCAATTCGCTTGCTCTTGCCAAGCGAATGCCACGACTCGGCGTCACAAGGTCTTTCGTCTGGAGTCGCCAGCGCGGCACTCCGGCAGCATAGGCATCGGCGACGAGAAAGCCCCTAGTGTCTACATTCGAGGGCAAAGGAGTGAGATTCCGCATGGATTCATGCTTGCCGGAAACGATGGCTCGCATTCGGTTATCCACAGAAATCGCCCTTCGGGGGCTCTTGACTGTTCCTCCACACCCCTTGTGAGGCCCACTCTGCGGCCCAAACCACCAACCACACACGCAAAGCAGGCCCCGCAACCCAAAGCCCACCCCTTGTGAGGCCCACTCCGCGGCCCAAACCACCAACCACACACGCAAAGCAGGCCCCGCAACCCAAAGCCCACCCGTTGCGAGGCCCACTCCGCGCCCCCAAACCACCAACCACACACGCAGAGCAGGCCTCACAACATAGGGTTGAGCCATGGAAGCCACCGAGGTTGTTCTTGTTGCCGATGTTGGGAAGAGCCGTAGCCGCGTGGAGTTGCGCAGCGGCAATGAGTTGCTTGGCGCCGCCGACCAGCATGGCTTCCCCGGTGTGCACGTGGACAACGGACCCACCCTCGCATTCGAACTCCTCCTCGAGACCGTCAGGCTGCTCCCGCCCGGGCTTCCAGTTGGCAGCATCACCAGCATTGGCGCAGCCGTTGCCGGTGTTGAGGCGTCCGCGGAGAAGTCGCAGGAACTCGCCAGCATGTTGTCCCAAAGATTCAGTGTCCCCTCGGCCGTGCTCTCGGACGCCACGGCCGCCCAACTCGGCGCTCTCCAAGGAGCCCCCGGCACCACGCTCATTGTGGGCACAGGCGCCGTGGCCTTCCGCTTCGACGAAGCCGGCGTCCTCCACCGGGCCGACGGCTGGGGTCCCTACCTTGGTGATCGCGGCAGCGGCAGGTGGATCGGCCAACAGGGTCTGCAGGCAGTTCTTGAAGCGCACGACGGCGGCGCTGCCACCTCGTTGTCGGCGGCGGCTGGCGCACTGGTCGAGTCGCCCGAGCTGCTTCCGGGTTGGCTGGCAGAAACAGAGAACCCCTACCGGGCGATGGCCCGTTTCGCGCCGCTGGTTCTACAGGCAGCGGAGGCCGGTGACGCCGTCGCACATGACATTGTGGGCGAGGCGTGCCGCATCCTGACCAATACCGTTAAGCGCGCGAGCGGCACCGAACCCGGCACACCCCGCGTGGCGCTCCTTGGTGGAGTGGTGGGATCGGACTTCTTCTCGGCGCTCTTGCGCAAGTCCCTCGCTTCGGCTGGGATTGAGGTGGTGGTCCCGCTGGGCGATGGCTTGGACGGGGCTGCCCTCGCTGCGACGCGCCGCGGGCTCATCCAGGAAAGGTATATCCACCGTGACGGAACAAACTGGCCCGACTGACGACAAACTTGCGGGCCTGCGCACGGAACTCGCCGGGTTGCAGACCGAGGCCACGGCCGAGGGCCTGGAAAACCTGGACATCCTGGGCACTGAAGAACTCGTAGCTGCGATGCTTGCCCACAGTGCAGGAGTACACGCGGCCGTTGAGGCTGCGAGCCCGGCAATTGTTCAAACGGTCGACGCCGTTGCGGAGCGACTCCAGCGCGGGGGCCGCCTTTTGTATGTGGGAGCCGGAACGGCCGGCCGACTTGGCGTGCTCGACGCCAGCGAGTGCCCGCCGACCTTCGGCACCCCGCCGGGACTCGTCGTCGGACTTATCGCCGGCGGAACCAAAGCGATCCAGCAGCCGGTGGAGTACGCCGAGGACAACGCAACTGCCGGCGCGCGCGACCTGCACGATATCAACGTGACTGAAGCTGACGCCGTCGTCGGTATTACGGCCTCGGGCCGGACGCCGTATGTGATCGGGGCGCTGGAAGAAGCACGGAAGCGCGGAGCGTTTACGGCGTCGCTGGCGTGCAACAAGGGCTCGGCCGTGAGTCATCTGGCCGATGCCGCCATTGAGGTTGTGGTGGGTCCGGAGTTCATCGCGGGCTCCACCAGGCTGAACTCCGGCACGGCCCAGAAACTTGTCCTCAACATGATCAGCACCTTGGTGATGGTGAAGCTCGGCAAGACGTACGGGAACCTCATGGTGGACCTGCGTGCCACGAACGAGAAATTGCTGGCCCGCTCGCAACGGACTGTTCAGCACGCAACCGGCGTGTCTGCTGCGGAGGCGGCTGCTGCTTTGGATTCTGTTGGCGGTTCGGTGAAGGCAGCTATTTTGGTACTTCTGACAGGCATCGACGCTGGTCAGGCCAAGGGTGCTTTGGAAGAAGCCGGTGGTTTCCTGCGGAGGGCCATCGAGAACCGGAAGTAACGCGGACGGCGGTGCCCGCCCCAGCGCATAAAGTTGCATGCAGGAGGGCAAATGAATACATACACAGCCGTGCCCAGCGGCGAACAAGTTGTGCAGGAACTGCCGTGGCGGTGGAAAGTCCAAGGGCGGATTTTCCTGATCGGCGGGCTCGGGTTCATGTTCGATGCCTGGGATGTCACGCTCAACGGCATCCTGATCCCTCTGCTGTCCAAGCACTGGTCCTTGCAACCGGCTGACGCCGCGTGGATCGGTACGGCCAACCTGATCGGCATGGCTGTGGGCGCGTTCGCGTGGGGAACCATTGCGGACACCATTGGGCGCAAGAAAGCCTTCACGGCCACCCTCCTGATTTTCAGCATCTTCACGGTTCTGGGTGCTTTCGCCCCGGACATCGTGTGGTTCTGCATCTTCCGCTTCATGGCCGGCTTCGGCTTGGGCGGCTGCATCCCCGTGGACTATGCGCTGGTGGGTGAATTCACGCCCCGCAAGCAAAGGGGCAAGGTGCTCACGGCCATGGACGGCTGGTGGCCTGTTGGCGCAGCGCTGTGCGGTTTCATTTCCGCCGGGCTGGTTGCTGCCTTTGGCGACTGGCGGCTCACCATGCTGATCATGGTGCTGCCCGCGTTGTTAGTCTTCTGGGTTCGCCGATCTGTTCCTGAGTCGCCGCTGTTCCTGATTCGGGCGGGCCGCCGTGCCGAAGCTGCGGCGGTGATCGATGGTCTGGTGGAGGCAACCGGCGCTTCACCGCGGGCGTACAGCTTGCCCGAACCGCAGGCGGCACCCCGGCTCTCCCCCGGCAGCGCTTGGGCCCAGTTGCGGGGAATCTGGCAGTTCAACTGGAAGATCACCACCGCGGCTTGGGCGTTGTTCTTCAGCGTCTTGTTGGTCTATTACTTGTCGCTCACTTGGATGCCCCGCATTCTCATCGGCGCCGGGTTCGAGGAGTACAAGGCGTTCGTCACGACGGCGAGCATGGCCGCCGTCGGACTTCTGGGCGTGGTGGTAGCGGCGCTCCTGGTGGAGCGTGTGGGCCGCAAGTGGATCCTGGCCATCACCGGTCCCCTGTCCGCTCTGACGCTGGTGATCGTGGCCTTTGTGGTGGACGTGCCCTCGGCTGCCGTGTTCTGGCTGCTGGTGTTTGGCTTCGTGGTCCAGGTGGCCATTCCGGTGCTTTACGCCTACGTCTCCGAGCTGTACCCGACGGAACTTCGCGGCTCTGGCTTCGGCTGGGCTTCGACGTTCTCGCGCATCGGCGCAGGCTTTGGCCCCTTGGTGTTTGCCTCGTTCTTCTGGCCTGAGTTCGGGTTGGCGCAGTCGTTCGCGATGGCTGGTGGGCTGGTGCTGCTGTCCGTGCTGTGGATGGCGTTCTTCGCCCCCGAGACGAAGCAGCGCGTCCTCGAGTAACCCGCTCCCAGTTGGGGGCGGTGGGCTACTTAGCGACGGCGGCGAGGTCTGCCAGGGTCTGGACCAACAGGCGGCGCTCCACTACCTTGATGCGCTCGTGCAGGGATTCCTCGGAGTCCTCGGGAAGAATAGTCACGGCTTCCTGGGCAATGATGGGGCCTGTGTCCACGCCGGCGTCGGCCCAGTGAACGGTGCAGCCGGTGACTTTCACGCCGTACGCGATGGCGTCGCGCACTCCGTGGGAGCCGGGGAATGAGGGCAGCAGCGCGGGGTGTGTGTTGACGTATTTGCCGCCGAAGGCATCGATGAAGTCGGCGCTGACGATCCTCATGAAACCGGAGGAAACCACCACGTCCGGCTTGTAGGACAGGACTTTGTCGCGCAGGGCTGCATCCCATTCGGCGCGGGTTTCGAACGAGTTGAAGTTGACCACGAAGGTCTCAATTCCGGCTTCGTCGGAGCGCTCCACGCCGTAGGTATCGGGCCGGTCGGCGCCCACAGCGGCGATCTCGACATCCAGTTCACCCGACTTCACGGCGTCGATGACAGCCTGAAGATTTGAACCGGTACCGGAGACGAGGACAACAATGCGCATTGCACTAGCTTATGGGCGGCTCGCGTAGGCTGGAAAACATGAATCCCGACGTCGGTTCCAAGCCGAACCAACAACCCCGCTCCGAGGCCGAGAAATCTGCCCTTGGCGTGAGCCAGAACCTCTTCCGTGCCTTCCTCTTGGCGGCTTTGGGTGCGTTCTTCGTGTTCTCCCTGAACGTGGATTACGTGTGGTTGAGCGCCATCCTGACGCTTGCGGCGTTGGTGTTGGGGGTCGTGGTGTTGGTGCGGACGCTCAAGCACAAGCATCCGAAACTGATGCTGTTCGGGACCATTTCGGGCCTGGTTGTCACGGCAGTCATGTGCCTGCTGATCCTGACGTCCGCGCTGTTCTTCAATCAGGTCAGCACGTACCAGGACTGCTCACGCAGTGCGCTGACGGAATCCGCCAAGACGCAGTGCCTGACCCAGCTGGAGAACTCGATGCCGGGGCCGTTGCGTTAAGAACCACGGCGCTACTGAGCGGACCCGCTCAGGCGTGTTCGTCGTCGTACGCTGCTTCGTCCAGGTTCGCTTCGCGCTGCTTCTGGCTGCGTTCCAGCCACGGCCCCACTGCGTAGCCAATCACGACGCCGATGCCCACTTCGGCGGCCAGCCAGACTGCCATCCACAGCGGGTGCGGTCCAATTTCCGTGAGCCGTCCGACGCCTGCTGAACCGCGGGCGATCCAAGCCAACGCCCCACCCAGGAGCCCCGCGACAGCGCCGACAAAGGCGCCCAGGAAAAGGGTGGAAACGGTGGCAGTGAACCATCGGGCCTTGATCTTGATGGAGAGCCACTCGTCAAAATGGTTCTCGCCTTCGCGCAGGAACCACCAACCCGCCAGGATCCCGGCCACCACCGGCAGCGCCAAGGCCATGGCTCCGGCGTCGAACTGCCCGGCGGGAAGGGCACCAAGTACCGGGACAGCCGGAAGAGGTCCGACGGCGGTGCCCAGCGGACCCGCCGTTGAACCGACGCCGAGCGAGAAGCCTGCGCCGGTGGACCAGGACAGCGCGAAAATGACGAGGTTGGGCAGGTAGCCGAGCTGTGCGATGGTGAGCACGGCACCGCCAAGGGCCCCAGCTTTCAAACCCTCGTAGACGGCAATAATGTCCGTCCAATGCCACACAATAGTCACGGCCAGGAGCAGTGCGGCCAGGCAAACTGCGGCCATCGCGGCTACGAATCCCGCCTTCAACGCCGAGCCCACATAGGAGCCAGCCCAGCGTGAATGCTGGCTGGTCCTCGCGAGCCAAGCGACGGCGTCGACGCCGATCAGCCGGCTCCACGAGCCTGCCTCGCGCCGGGCGCCCACGATCATGCCCAAGCCAAAGGAGATCAGCGAGATGGTCATGGCGAACCAAAGGTTGATGACAACTTCCGGTGTTCGGCACACGAAACCGGTGGCCGTCCCGAAAGACGCGTACACCACGAACGCGCCAAGAAATGCCTGCCACAACTGGTCTGTGTAGGACGCCCGGGCCAGTCGACGGCCTGCACGCCAGGCAAGCAGGAACGGAATCAGCGTCAGGCCAAGGGGAATGAGGGACAACAGCCCGGAGCCGGGTTGGGCCGCGGTGCCGAGGTTGACGTGCGCCAGCTCCAGCGGAACACCGTGGATCAGCAGCCAGGCTTGGCCCGCCAATCGTGCCAGGGAGTCCACGTTCCGGTCCTGGAACCCGTCGGTGGCCCACACCCCCACCAAGGGAAGGATCACAACAATGGCGGAAATGAACGCTGCCTGAGCCGCTTCCAAACCACCCTGTAGCCAAAGGGGCATCGGGAGGCCACGGTTTCCGGTCTGATCAGCGCGCAGTTTCATCGTGATCTATCGTGCCACGGTACGCCGCACTCCCCCGGCAGACTCCCCTGAAATACCGCGAATTCCAGCGCTTTTTCCAGAGGGCGGCCGTAAAATGGTAGGTGTTCTCCCGGGGACGGAGCCCTCAAAGACCACCTCAGCTCTTCCCCGCCCTGCACAGACTTTGAAAGGCCCGGAAACAATCGAAGCCGGGAACTAGGAGCGGCCAATGGATAGGTGTCACAACTCATAACAGAAAGTCGTACTAGCAGCTGGTGCAGCCGCCTTGGATTTCGTTCCCTAGGCTGCACCAGCCTTCTTTTGTATCTAACCCCTCGCACACACCTGGCTAGAGCTGTGGCCCGTAGATGAACTCCTTGGCGTGGTTGACGGCCTTCTTGAAGGCGTCGTTGCGGAGTGTCACCTGCTCGCGGCTGGCTCCCGCACTGGGTTCCAGGAACGTCGTCGGTCCTGGGCGGAGCATCCAGATATCCCCGGCCGGCGGGAGGTAGAAGACGCCGAAGGAGCGGTGCTCGGGATCGTCAGTCCAGATGGGGACCACGGCCACGGCAGCGCCGGTGTCCGGGTTGAGCCATTGAGCACGGGGCATGGGTTGTTCGTGGACTTCGGGGTCCAGGAACGGTGCCGTCCCTCTCCCCCAGCGTTTCTCGAACCGCTCGTAGAACGCGGGAATGATGTGGCCATCGTAGGGACGCCAAGCGCTCATGGATTACTCCTGGGTGATCTCAGATTGCGGGGTGAAGGATCCCAACGTGACGGTCCGAACGACAGTGGAGACTGCTCGCGTTGGGGAGCCGTGGATCCGGACCGGTGGAAGCGCACTTTTACGGGCGTCCCGCCCGTACCGCCAGGTGTTCTGCGCGCACTGTCGTAAGCCGCCCGCTTCCCTGGGTCCGACAAAACGACGTACGCCTGCATGATGGCGTGCAGTTCCTGAAGGTCGGCCGCGGAGGTGGTGTCGCCGTCGTCGACCCTTTGGCGTGTGTCCGGGTGGTGAGTCCGCAGCAGTGCACGGTAGGCGCGGGTGATCTCACGGGCCGTCGCGTCCGGCGACACGTGAAGCGTGGCGTAGTGGTCAGGTTGTGTGCTCACCTGCTGCTCCGATTCCTGCTGCGGACTGGGAGATGGCCCCCGGCGTGGGCCGGGGGCCATCAACTCGGGAGACGACGGGCGGGGGTCGCTTTCATGTGCGCTAAAAAACGCTGTGACGTGGCGCGAAGCCTGCGCCCAACTATTCCGATGCGGCCGCCTCCGTTGTTCCCGGCTGTCGCCCTGCCGTTCGGCCACCCCCGGGTGAGCCTTCCGGCAGGGCGGACGGGATTAGGCGTTGATTTCCTGCCTCTGCCCATTGGATTGGATCTCGATGCGCCGCGGCTTGGCCTTCTCGGCGACGGGGATGCGGAGTGTGAGCACCCCGGCGTCGTAGCTTGCCTGGACGCCGTCGGTATCCAAGGTGTCACCGAGGATGAGTTGGCGGCTGAAGACGCCTTGGGGGCGTTCGGCGGCGATCATTTCGGTGTTCTCGCCTGCGGGCGACTTGCGTTCGGCCTTGACGGTGAGGACATTGCGCTCGACGTCGAGGTCAACGGTCTGCGGATCCACCCCTGGCAGATCGAAGGCAACAACGAATTGTCCGTCCTCCTGCCATGCATCCATCGGCATTCCGGCCGGGCGTGCTGTTGTGCCAAAAACCTGTTGGGCGAGCCTGTCGAAATCGCGGAACGGGTCAGTGCGCATCAGCATGTGGTTCTCACTCCTTTGGTCTTGATGCTGATTCTGTTGTTGGTACCAGCCTGTTGGATCTGTATTGGTTGGTATAGATTTTTTATAGCACCAGTGACAAAGTAGATGCAAGTGGTTTTCCGGAAGATTTTTGGAGGTTCTTGATGGCAGCTTCGGATGGTGAGACTGCCGCTGAAGAGTACGACGGCGGTCTGGCGGCTTCTGGTGCGGACGGCACCTCTGGTGGCGGCTCGGACTCGCGCGGCGTCTACGCAATCTCGGTGGCGGCGGAGCTGGTTGGCACCGGGCAGCAGAACATCCGGCAGTACGAGCGCAAGGGCCTGCTCACCCCGGACAGGACCGACGGCGGCACTCGCCGGTACAGCGAAAGCGACCTTGCGACGCTGCGACGGATCGGGGTGTTGCTGGATGAGGGGCTCAACCTGGCCGGGGTGAAACTAGTGCTGGAGCTGGAGGCCGAGAACCGTGGGCTGTCGGAGGACAACCGGGGGTTGGTGGAGCATAACCGTGGGCTGACGGAGCACAACGAGGAGCTGCGGGCGGACAACCGCGGGTTGCGGAAGGATTTGAAGCGGGCGCGGGGGACTACCGGCGTCGACGAGTAACTTGCAGTCTGTTAGGCGCCACGCACAGCAATGGCCACCCCGAAACGGAGTGGCCATTGCTAAACGTGCTGCTGAGCTCTATTTGTCGCAGCCCCAGCCATCACCGTCTTTATCAAGGTGACGTCCATAACCTGGCTGGCTGCTATGAATCGGCGCCGCCCCTGCATTTCGGACGGCTGTGCAGTTCTGGTAGTAGACAGCTGCGGGCGGAGCCTCAACAGGCGGTGCCTCCACAACCGGCGGGGCCACAGGAGCCGGTTGCGCCTCAACCACGGGCGGGGCCGGCGGAGCCACCGGCGCCACCACGACTGGCGGCGCCTCCACTACCGGAGCCACTGGCGCAACCAAGGGAACCGGCGCCTGCGTCGGAGTGGGTGTCGGGGTGGGCGTCTCATCAGTGAGATGTTTGACCCCCAGCTTTATGGTCGACCCCTCGGCCACATTGGTCTTACCGACAGGATCTTCGCTGACCACCTGCCAGTTCTTCTTGACGATGATTGATTTGTCATCGTTTACATCTTTGGCTTCGGCCTTGAGTCCAAGAGCCTTGAGCTGATCGGTGGCCTTGTCGAGGGTTAGCCCGACGACGTCCGGCACCTCGACAGTTCGCTCAGCCACGGCAGACGCCGCCGCCGTCGCCGGCGTTTGACTTGAGGCCTGTTTTGTCGCGCAGCCCGTGAGCATAAGACCGGTGAGCACAACTAGTGCGAGTGTTCTTTTCAAAATGTCCCCTTTTTGAAGCGAGTCCGGGCATGCGGGAAGGGCGAACTTGCCAGATACTTCCCGAGGATTCGCTAAGAGTTCAAGATACCAGCGTGGTCGATGCAACTATTGTTCCGCCCAAGTATTACAAGCTTGCGCCGAGCAACCCAACCCACCTGTTAACCAACTCTTCCCCCACAAGCCACCCGTTCGAACCCGCCCCGCCAACCGCCGCGACCACCGTTGGAGGCGTGAGGATCGCAATCGTCGCCGAATCATTCCTGCCACTGATGAATGGGGTAACCCATTCGATACTGCGGGTGCTGGAGCATCTGCAGGAGCGCGGGGATGAGGTGATGGTGATCGCGCCGTCGACGTCGGACACTGATGTTTCGAACGTCGAGAAGGGTGCGTACGTGCACCGGCTTCCTTCTGTGCCGCTGGCCGGTTACACGAATGTGCGGGTTGCGTTGGGTGGTGTGAATCGGGTCAAGCGAATCCTTGCCGATTTCTCCCCCGACGTCGTTCATCTCGCTTCTCCTTTCGTCCTCGGCTGGCGCGCCGTGCAGGCCGCCCATCAGCTGGGCATCCCCACTGTGGCGATCTACCAAACCGAGGTTCCCAGCTACGCCGCCCGCTATGGTGTGCCGTTCCTGGAGAACTGGGCCTGGAACCGCGTGGACAACATCCACCTCTTGGCAACCCGAACCCTGGTGCCGTCCACGTTCGCGCTCAACCAGTTGCGCGGACGCGGCATCCTGCGCGTGGACATGTGGCGTCGCGGTGTGGATACCGCGCGCTTCAACCCCGCAAAACGCTCGACGGCGTGGCGCAGCTCAGTAGCGCCCGATGGTCACCGCATCATCGGCTACGTCGGCCGGCTCGCCGTCGAGAAGCAGGTTGAGGATCTTGCGGTGCTGTCTGACCTGCCGAACACGAAGCTGGTCATCGTTGGTGACGGTCCCCAGAAAGAAGCACTACAAGCCGCGCTCCCAGACGCCCACTTCGCCGGTTTCCTCGGCGGCGAGGCACTGGCTCAGGCCGTCGCAGGTTTCGACCTCTTCGTCCATCCCGGCGAGTTTGAGACTTTCTGCCAAACCATTCAGGAAGCCATGGCATCCGGCGTTCCCGTGGTGGCGACGGGCCGTGGCGGGCCCCTGGACCTCGTAGAGAACTCACGCACCGGCTGGCTCTACGAGCCCGGGAACCTCACCCAGCTGCGCGGCTACGTGCAGGACCTGATCGGCGACGACGCCAAGCGCCGCGCGTTCGCAACGGCTGCAACCGCTTCGGTTCAGGGGCGGACGTGGCCTGTTCTCAGCGCGGACCTGGTTCGCCACTACGACGAAGTCATTTCCGGTGTGCCCAGCGGAACGTCCGGGCCCAGCGAGTTCACCTCAAGCAAAGGACCCTCCTCATGAAGATCTCCGTGATCGGCTGCGGCTACCTAGGCGCAGTCCACGCCGCGACGCTCGCTTCGATGGGCCACACTGTGGTGGGTATCGACGTCGACTCTTCCAAGGTTGAGCAGCTCAACAAGGCGATGGCGCCCTTCCATGAACCCGGCTTGGACGAGCTCCTCAAGGACGGCCGCACCACTGGCCGCCTCGTGTTCACCACGGATTTCGCTGCAGCCGCAGATTCCCAGGCGCACTTCCTTTGCGTCGGTACCCCGCAGTCCAAAACCTCCGACACGGCCGACCTTTCCTACCTGATGAGCGCCACGAAGAGCCTCCTGCCGCACCTGGCCAAGGGTGCCGCCGTCGTCGGTAAATCAACAGTGCCGGTAGGCACGGTGGAGACGCTCCGCGCGATCCTGGCCCGTCGCTCGGACGTGCTGCTCGGCTGGAACCCGGAGTTCCTTCGGCAGGGCACGGCAGTGAAGGATTCGCTGGTGCCCGATCGTCTGGTTTACGGCGTCCCGGGCGGGAAGGGTGCCGCTGCCGGCGCCCCGGTTACTGCGGTGCTGGATGCGGTGTACGAGCCGCTGATCTGCGCTGGCATCCCGCGGCTGGTCTGCAATTTCGCGACGGCGGAACTGATCAAGTCGGCGTCGAACGCGTTCCTGGCCACAAAGGTCAGCTTCATCAATGCGATGGCCGAGCTGTGCGACGCGTCGGGCGCTGACGTGAGCGAGCTCAGCGAAGCGATGGGCCTGGATCCGCGCATCGGCAACCGCTACCTGCACGCCGGGCTCGGGTTCGGCGGCGGCTGCCTGCCCAAGGACATCAGGTCCTTCCGTGCACAGGCGCGCGATCTTTCCGTGCCGTCCGTGGATGCGTGGATGGGCTTGGTTGACTCGGTGAACCTGGATCAGCGCTCCCGCGCCGTGGAGGTGGCACGCGAGATGTGCCGTGGTTTCCTGTCCGGCCGGACGGTGACCATCCTTGGTGCGGCGTTCAAACCCGACACCGACGACATCCGCGACTCCCCCGCCCTGGACGTCGCCCAGCAACTAGCCGACGCCGGCGCGCACGTCACCGTCACCGACCCCAAGGCCATCAACAACGCCTGGATCCGCTACCCTCAAATCCGTTTCGAGGCCTCCACCAAACGTGCCCTGGAAGGCGCCGAGCTGGTGCTGCTGCTCACCGAATGGGACGAATACGTATCGCTGTCGCCTGTTGTTGCAGGAGCATTGGTACGACGCCGGATGGTGCTTGACGCTCGGAACGTACTGGACGCTGAGGCCTGGCGGAGTGCGGGGTGGACGGTCCGCGGGTTGGGGACGGGGGCGTCGGTGGTTGGTGCGGAGGGCGACGGTGCCAAGCACGCGAACAGGAAGAAGCACGCCGCTCACTAAGGCATAGCGCTAATCTCGCGAACGGCTCTGCACGTCGAGCAGGAACTTGATGCCGGCATCAGATAGTTCCAGCTCACCTGAACCCCACTTGGTGGAGCCCCAAAGCCTCAGGCAGATCAAGCTTTGATGGACATCTATCCTCAAGCCACGTGCCCAGTCCAGCGGAATATCGGCACCTGTCGTGGTTCGTAAGCCGCGATCGTGGAGCGCGAGCTGCACCACCTCGTCCACCAGTTTCCAAGTCGGCTTGCTTCCCGTAAGCTCCCAGTGCACCACGAGCTGAGTGGCGAGCTTTACGCCCTCGTGTCCGGGTGATGCTAATCGATCAGCCACATAGTGCCAAAGCATGGTCGGCCTTTTGATGAGCTTTCTGGCTGCCGGTGTTAGGAGCAGCCTGTCTTTATTCTTGCGAAGGAGTTTCCACTCCTGAAGCCGTTCGCGGACGACGCGGACAGGTGCTGCGTGGCTTTCTGTGGAGACGTTCGCATTCCAAGGTTCGATCCACTCGAGTTCCGTCATTGCACGCTTAACGACTGCGGGTTTGAGATAGCCCGCCCCTGTCAGAGGCAATCCATCTGGGCCGGCCTGGTTGAGGAACCAAAGGACGGGGCCCAGGACGAACTCCACCTCTTCATCGGAAACGTTCCCCGGCCACAACCGACGAGCCAATAGTCGCAGTTGATCGTTCGCGTCGTTGATGTCAAAAGCGATCGGATCGAACTTTGCCAGGCTCTCCTGGGTCACGAACTCGAGCCACTCAACAGCTTCCTGGTGCTCAGGGTGCTTGGGGTTGGAAACCACTGCCACCACGTTGGCGTAGCCGTGGACTCCCCCGGAATCCTCCAGGGGTCCCCGCATTGCGCCGCCGGTGCACGTGATCGCATTGCCCTCAAGCACGGCAGGCCCAACCACGTCGATCTCGTGGGTCCAGTTGTCCCCGAAGTCATAGTCGTACTCGAGGCCCGACCGGCCGGGGACCTTCGCGTCAAAGAGCTCAAGTAGCCGCACGCCAGCCGCTACCTCGCTACCCGCGGGGAGATCGCCGTCGTCTACCGCCATGATGATGCGCTTCTTACCTGCGCGGTCATGGCCCGCAATGGCGTAGAGATGCGAATCCTTCCAGCCGAACGCGCACTGGATGGCCCCGTGAAGTTCAGCCACCGTGGCGGTTTCGGGGAGGACGAGTTGCCGCCAGATCAGCGGCTCAGTCTCACTGATGGAAATACGCAGCTCGACGGCCGGGACATTTGTGGATGATTCCATGACCGCCATTCTTCCAGTGCCCGGGACGCGTTTCGCGTCACGTGTCCTTGATTTGGCCTACTACACCTTTGGACGGGGCTAAATCGACGAAGACTAGGACTTGCCAGTGATCACACACTTCTACCCAGCGGTACTTCGCGTCGTCACATGCGTCATAGCTGTGTGTTCTGCTGTGTCCGCCACCTTGCTGGGGGCAGCACCTCCCCCGGAAGGTTTGGACATCCTTGACCCCTCGGACGTGCGGACCACCACGGTGGTTCTCACAATGGCCTTGGGAGTTGTGGCGCCAGTAGGGATGTTGATTGCCGGCTCCCTCAAGTGCCTTCTGCTAAAAGCTGGGGTCTTCGCAGCGTCGGGTTTCGGCAATGCCATGATGCTGAGCCCGCTTGTGGTGGTTCCTTTTCAGGAAACATCCACCATGCTGGCGGTTATCTGCTCGGTAGCCCTGACTATTGCGAGCATCATTACGTACATGGAATCTGTTGAACGCAGAAACGCTCGACGGCGGGCCAACACCTAGGCGCTCGATTTCAGCACCTATTTTCGGTCCTTTCCACCCCTAATTTGCTCCAAATTGGCACCTATTTTCCTCTTTCGAACACCTAGTGCCGGAAATCGCCCATAGTCTCTTCTTGTGCCTTCGGGGCGGATCCCGATGTCCGGAGGGAGTCCCATCCGCCCTGGCGTAGGAGGCACGACGGCGCGGCTCCACCGACCACCCCCTGGTGGGGCCGTGCCCAGCCGGAGCGTTAGCGGGCTGAACGGCTAAGCCGCAAACGCACCAAGCGATAGACGATCCCAACCGCGAACATCAACACACCCACGCCGGCAGATATCGGCGGCAGCGTGGCAACGAGAACCACGCAGGCAACCGCTCCCGCAACCTGCAGGAACTTCGGATATCGGCGGTCTTCTGCTGGCTGGGTGTAGGCGGCGATGTTGGCCACCAAGTAGTACAGCAGAACTCCGAATGACGAGAAGCCGATGGCCCCGCGAAGATCGGCCACTGCGATGATGATGCAGATCACCGCGGCCAGCGCCATCTCCGCACGATGCGGGACCTTATACCGAGGGTGCACTGCGGAGAGCCAAGGGGGCAGGTCGTGTTCCCGGGCCATGGCCAGGCTCGTCCGTCCGAGGCCTGCGATGAGGGCCAATAGCGCACCCAGCGACGCCACGGCGGCACCGACGCGTACCACGGGTGCAGCCCATGCCAAGGTACCGGCATTCACAGCATCGGCCAACGGCGTTGGCGTGGCAGCCACCCCGTCGGGGCCAAGGGCCGCGAGCAAGGTCACTGCTATGACGGCGTAGATGAGGATGGTGATACCCAAGGCAATGCTGATCGCCCGTGGAATAGTGCGCTTGGGTTCGCGTACTTCTTCGCCCATCGTCGCAATCCGTGCGTACCCGGCAAACGTGAAGAACAGTAGCCCCGCCGATTGCAGAATCCCGTACCAGCCGCTGGCCAACAGTCCGTCGCCCACAAAGCTGCCAAAGTCAGGACCTGAGCCACCCCACACAGCAGCGATTGCAATCGTCAGAGCAGCAAGCACAGCGACCACCAGCACACGCGTCAGCCCGGCGGTGCGGGTCACCCCGTGATAGTTCACCGCAGTTAAAACCACGACGGCGGCAATCGCCACCGGGCGCTCCCAACCTTGGGGTGCGGCATAGGCGGCGAAGGTCATGGCCATGGCTGCGGCACTCGCCGTCTTGCCAATGACGAATCCCCATCCGGCCAGGAACCCGGGCCACGGGCCGAGTCGTTCACGACCATAGACGTACGTGCCGCCGGATGTTGGGTAGGCAGCAGCGAGCTGAGCTGACGACGTGGCATTGCAGAAGGCCACGAAGGCAGCCACCACCAAACCGATGAGCAGCCCTGATCCCGCGGCTGCGGCGGCTGGGGTGAACGCCGCGAAAACACCTGCACCGATCATGGACCCCAGCCCAATCAGCGATGCGTCGAACGTGCCTAGTCGGCGCGCCAAAGCCCGAGAGTTGCTCACGATGATCCAGCCTATCCCGGGTCAACGTGGCGGAAGTGAATTACCCACCAGCATGAAGAGGCTATTGCGGGACGTTGCACCGGACTTCCGCAAGGCGTTGGAGATGTGGTTCTCCACTGTCCTGGCGCTGATGCCCAGTTGTTCACCGATCTCCACATTGGTGAGGTGACCGGCCAAGATAGCTACCTCGATCTCCCTTTCGGTCAGCGGTGTTGCCCTGAAGGAATTGAAGGAGAGCTGCTCGTTTGCTGACGGGAACCGGACAGCAAAGACAGAGGAAGCTTGTGCCATGGCGTCAGCTGCGGCCGCGTCTCCTTCGATGACGTGGCGTTTGAGAGCTCCCCGGAGGAGCATCCCCACCTGGTACGTGTCGATGTCAGGTTCATAGTGTTTGAGGAGGAGGCCTAGTAGCTTGTGGTCGCCCTCCACCACTGCGCATGCAATGGCGACGAGCTGGTGGTGAACCGTGAGGCCGCTCTCCTGCAGGATCTTTTGCAATAGATCCAGGACCTGCCGGCCAGGAATCAGGCACGTACAAAGCAACGCTGTCATCAAGGCTTCCAGGACGTAGCCGCTTTTCAACTGCTGCTTGATGAGTTTGGTGGCTTTCCGGTCGAAGGTGGAAGGCTGAGTGCTGTTGTGAGCAATGAGTTCGTAGGCTCCCTTGCCGATGCCGGGAAGGGGGCCAACGTCGGCCACGTCGGTTCGCGCCTGCGCGGCTATGGACAGCGTTGGCAGCAGTGCGGTGGTGGCGTGCCGGAGCCCCGCGAGCCTGAGCATGGCATCGTAGAGGGAATCCACAACGAACCCCGGACGGCCCATAGCGAACACGCTGCTCATGAGGTATTCAGCCTCTTCGAAGTGTCCACGGTATAGGAGGCCATGTGCAGCTACATAGCTGCTGGTGATCACACCGAACTGGTCCAGGTTCTTCCGGGACTCGGCTCGCCAGTCCAACGCCATCACCAGAGACTCCTCCACCCGGCCAGCCGCGAACAGGGCGAAACT
The DNA here is from genome assembly GCF_023656375.1 of Paenarthrobacter sp. TYUT067. Lineage (NCBI taxonomy): Bacteria > Bacillati > Actinomycetota > Actinomycetes > Micrococcales > Micrococcaceae > Paenarthrobacter > Paenarthrobacter sp. TYUT067. The sequence continues at coordinate 33,305 of NZ_JAMOIT010000028.1, read as the reverse complement.
GCGGACGAATGGGCGCAGATGCGGGATGGCGTCGTCGTCGCCTGCGCCTTCCACTGCGTCCAAAGCCGCCGCCGGTCTACAGCGGTAGAGCTCCAAGAGTCCTTGAACCAAGCACCCCAATCCTGTCTTGCTGCTCTCAAACGCCGCTGGCAAGTCGCCGGTGTCCAGTCGCCCCCTGCCATGGGAGACATTGATGAATAAGATGGCGTCGCTAACTTCCGTCAGCAACTGCGGATTATCTCCTGCAAACTTTTGGAGGATCTCGACGGCGGCTCTCGGGCCGCGTCGGGTGTGGATCGCAAGCATGGCCTCAGTGACGGCGACAAACAGTAGGTCCTGGGTTTCGGCGTCGAAGTTTGTGGTTTCCGCGCAGATACTGCCGGCACGCTCCACGTCCACGGGCGCTCCCCAGTAGATGCGAAGGACTGCCGCGCCGTTGGCTGCTGACTTATTGGCCTGCCAGCGTTCGAAGCGGATCTGTTCACGGTCCGCGTTGTACTCGTGAATTTGTCTGGAGGTAATGGCGTCGTCGTCAGCCTTCTCAAGCCGGAGGGCTGATAGGGCACGGGAAAGGCAGTCTGCGGTGCGCTTTTCCGGGACCGCGTGAGGCGCGGCCTCAAGGACGCCGGCGATCTTCGTGCGGAGCAGTCTGCTATCGCGCAGCTTCTTGCTGTCGCGGAAGTAATCGGCGATGACTGGTGGGCTGATGGCGGCGATAGAGCCACCTTGATGATCGGCCAGTACGGAAAGGAATCCTCTGCGTTCCAGACCTTCCAGGGCGTCCTGGTGGATGACCTTGAGGAGCACATCCACCCGTGCCGTGCCCAGAATCGCCATGATGTGCAGGGCTGTGAACTCATCAGCACTTAGTTCGGCCAGGAGCGCCTCCAGTGTGCCGCGCAGGTGCTCGTTCCATAGGGTCTCGGCAGACATGGTCCATTGCTTGTCCTCCATAACCAAGAGGTTGCTCAGGGCTGCGGTCTCTGCGATCCGTACTACCAGCCGCGGGTTGCCGGCGGATTTGGTGAGAATGCGCGCAGTTGTGTCTGCGTCGGCCGGCGCGCCCAGAACCTGTGCGATGAGGAGGTGAACTTGCTCGTAGTGAAGCGGATCCAATTGCAGATGCGCCTCCCGGCCAAGGTTGAGCACGGCCAACTGACCTCTGGAAAACGCCCACGTTTCGGGGGCCGTTGCCACCATAGGGCAATCCGACCTTCGCCTGACAGCCTCCAGTACAGCCAGCGACTCGCTGTCCAGGAGGTGGAGATCGTCAACTACCAGCAAGTGCTTGCCAGGCTTGGCCAACTGGCTCGAGAATACGTCGGCGATGTCCAACACACTGCTGCGTCCCGGCCTCACGTCAAGCCCCAGCCCTTTGATGGCCGAATATGGGATGGATCTATGTGTGCGGAGACCACTGACGAAGTGCACGGAGACTCCGGATTTCTCCAAGTTGCTCATGACGTTGCGCAATACGGTCGTTTTGCCGCCGCCCGGTCCGCCGACCACCCTCACTCCGATTCCGCGTGCGACGAAGTCCAGGATTCGTTGCACCTCTGAATCGAACACGTGACCTCGCCTCCTGTTCCTGTGGTTGTCCGACATGCGGCTCACTTCGCAGGCTAGAACGTGAAAACGGGACTAGGTGGCAAAACTGCCTTGCACAGGCAGTTTCGGGGCGGTCTAGGTGGTGATTTGGGCCAAATTAGGTGCTCGCGGGCCTCGTCTAGGTATACGAGGCCTTCGGAGGTTGACTGATACATGGGGTACTTCCTCAGCTCGCCGGGTGGATTACGTTCCACGCTACGGAGAACTGGAATCGAATTACATGGGTGTAATTCGCTATGTGGATATGTGTTCTACAGGCAACGAGAGCTGTAGAAGATATCTTCTATATGAGAGCAGACAAAAAAGCAGGGCCGGTCAGTGACCGGCCCTGCTCATTAGTTATCCGAAGACTAGATAGCCTGGATGTTTACTGCCTGGGGACCCTTGGGGCCCTGCTCGACGTCGAAGGAAACCTTCTGGTTCTCTTCGAGGGAGCGGTAGCCCGAGGAGTTGATCGCAGAGTAGTGAGCGAAAACGTCCTGGCTGCCATCTTCAGGAGAGATGAAGCCGAAGCCCTTTTCGGAGTTGAACCATTTCACGGTACCTGTAGCCATTTTTTCAGTCCTTACTGAAGGTGGAGATTGTCCCGACTTTCGGGTCTCCGGGTGTGGGGTGTTCTCCACCGTTACTTCAGAAGGTCACGATCCGGAAGGATCGTGGGGACTGCCTGAACTACCAAATGCCAAACACAACAACACCGTCAAGTCTACATACATCTGAGCAGATAGCTAGTGCTGGGAAATATTTATCCATCGGATGTGTCCCATGGAGGCAGTTCCAGGTCTTTAGCGCCCAGAGATCGTTGCGTCGCCACTGACATTTTTGGCGTCGGGAGACGCTATTTCGCCGTGGGCGCTACTGGGGTTCATCACCCTTGGCTGTGCCTTGGAGCCTGTCCTTGATCACCCAACTGGTGATTGCCGGAGCTGCAGTAGCTATAAGGCACACTGTTGCCCAGAAGTTGTCCAATAGTCCTGTTACCAACAGAACCAGGCTTAGTGCAGCCACCACCGGCGTTGCGATATCGAGCACCCGAAGCAAGGTTGCGGTCTTCATATCCAAATCCCCCCAGATTCTTTTCCCGAAAGCCTACGTCCTTTGAACACACGCAGCATCCGCCGGCCGCACATTCCCGGACGCATGGCCGCGCCCAAATAAGGTGGTCTGAGCCGATCTGAAGGAGGCGCAACCATGGCGGACGACGCCGCGTTTGAACCAATTCCCGAGCTGGACGGGCAGACGTCCGTCGTCCTGGCAACAGCCGCCTGCCAAGTCCCCAAGTGCCCACACCTGGCCGTCATGCTCCATGCCGACGCGACACAGCTGCATACCCATACAGACCGCAATCCGGTGCAGCTGCCCGAGGGGGCCGTACTCATCGTCGGAACCGGCCAGTCGAGCGGCCAGATCGCCGAGGAACTGCACACCACCGGCCGCGGCGTCCGACTCTCCGTCTCCACCGTTCCAGCAACACCCCCCGATATCGCAGCCAAGACCTCATCTACTGGATGCTGAAACCGGCAAACACGGCCCCGACCACGGCGTCAACGCCCTCACCTCCGAAGCGCTCCCCTCCCCCGCGCTGCGCTTCGCGCCCAACCCGCTGCTTTTGGGTGCCGACAGCGGCCACGCCATCCACCTCCGAGAACTCGGCCAGCGCGGCATGCACCTGCACGGGCACCTGGAGACACTCGACGACGGTGACATCACCTTCAGCGACGACCTCCCCAACCGCCTCACGACAGCTGATTCGACCTTTTGTCAGCGGTCAGACTAAGCCGAACTCGCCCATTCCCCGACGATGTCGTCCACCAAGTAGTTCTTGTAAACGTGGGTATGTACCGGCACTGCTGGTTTCAATAACAACGAGGCGGCGAAGGTTCCGGGGTTGGCATCGACAGAGCCACTCCGAGTGTTTATCTACTGCGCAGCCGCGGCCACCCCGAATACATCTGCGGGCATGGGGCGTTGCAGCCTCCAAGTAATCGCGATCGGCTTATCGCCGGTATGTTGAACGTAGTCCACCTGTCCGAGACACGTGTAAGGAACCGTCAGGCCGGTCTCGTCCTCAGCGGATTCTCGCGTAAACAGCAGGATTCGCGAGCCGTTGGCAGTCCGGTCCAAGTAGCGTCTACCAACCGGGCTGTCGGGAGACGTGGTGTTCTGAGATTCCCAGTGGAACAAGTCAGGACTGATGGCGTAGTCCTTGTACATGGTCGTCGCGGAGTGCTTCTTATCGTCTTTGTTCAACGTGACGAAGAAGGCGTCGGTCGCCGTTGTTGGACACCAAGCGACGCCCTCGCGATGCTGCACATTCCTCCCGCGTTCGATCGAGCCATATTCGAGCGCGGCAAGAACCTCCTCGCGTCGGTAGGTTGCATGAGAGAGCAGTGGAATGTGCTGGAGTCCGGCACCGAGACCCTTCGCAGCGTGTTTCGATGCCGCAACTCCCAGACTGACAATCTGCTTGATCTCGCTGCACACAAATGAGTAGCCGCGCAGGTGGTCGAGTCCGTCGTCGTACGTTTTGAAACCGCCGCCATCAGCCCACAGCGTGAAAAACAGCATCCGCGCGAACGTTTGCTCCCGAGGGCCGAGATCCGCGTAGCGGGGCGCATCCACCCTTACAAGCTTCGCGTACGCCTCAGCACGCTCGGGATCATCCACATGAATGAGAGCCGCCATGCGTCCCAGGAGTTTCTTCTCCTCAATATCGGAACGATTGTGATGATCCCCCTTGAGCACCGACTCAAAGCCGGAAAAACCGCCAATCAATTGTGCTTGACGGAGGTAGCCAGTCCACGAATCCTTCGTTGAGCGGTAGATCGACTTGACGTCGCTCCCCGACTCGCGTAGATACGCGGCCAACTCAGTTTCCGCGTAGGAAGCTATATCCCGGACCAACTGCGCACGGTTGAATCGCAACTGAGCCTTGACGTTCTCAAGGACCACGTTCTGCGCTACCCGGTCAAGCACAATCTGCGAGCCCGAGGGAAGAAACGGAAACTCGTCCTCAATTGCCTTCTTCAACTGCGTCCGCCCGTAGCCTGTCAGAGCCCGGTAACGGAGATCGAATCGGAATTCACGGCGCTGTTGGCCAATGAAATCCAGGACTGTGAGAACAGCCTTGTCATCCGCTCGGCGCAGGCCGCGTCCCAGTTGCTGGAGGAAGATCGTGGCACTCTGGGTGGGCCGCAGCATCAGTATGGTGTCCACCTGCGGGATATCCAGACCCTCATTGAACAAATCCACGGCAAATATGCAGTTGACTTCACGGTTACGCAACTGTTCAAGGGCGCGCGCTCGTTCGGCTTCGTCGGCGCCACCGTCCACGGCCGCTGCCGCAATGCCTGCCGCATTGAACACTTTGGCCATGTAATGCGCATGCTGGACTGAGACGCAGAAGCCCAGGGCGCGCATGTGTTCGGTACCAGTGACTTTGTCTCGGAGTTCGCGGATGACCTTGGCGGCGCGGGCATCATTACCCGTGTAGAGGCGATCCAACTGGCCTGTGTCGTAGTTTCCACGCTTCCATTCCAGTTGGCTCAGATCCACATCATCCGAAACCCCGAAATAGTGGAACGGAACCAAAAGGTCAGCATCCAATGCATCCCAAAGTCGAAGTTCGCTGGCAGTGCGGCCGCCGAAATACTCATTGGCGACATTGCCACCGTCACCCCGCTCTGGTGTAGCAGTGAGCCCAACAAACTGCTGGGGTTTCAAGTGGTCCAGGAGTTGGCGATATGTGGGCGCCATTGCGTGGTGGAACTCATCGATGACAACTACGTCGAATTGATCGGGCTCCAGCGTCTGCACGCCCCGCGATGCCAGCGACTGCACTGAGGCGAAGACATGGGTCCAATACTTTGGTTTGTGATCACCCACATAGAGCTCACCGAAAGAGCCATCCTGCATTACATTCCGGTACGTGCGGATGGACTGCTTCAATATCTCTTGCCGATGGGCCACGAAAAGCAGCGTCAGGGGCTTACCAGCCGCTTCTGAGAGACGCTTGTAGTCCATAGCTGCAATGACCGTTTTACCGGTACCGGTGGCCGCGACCAGCAGATTCCGGTTGTGCCCTTTCGATCGTTCCGCTTCCAGGTCTTCGAGCATTTCTTCCTGATGAAGAAATGGCACGACCTCCAAGCCGGTGAAAGCATCCGGGGCAGAAGTTCGTTTGCCACCGTTTCGTCGAAGGGCTGCGTCCAGCTTCTCGCCGTCACGATCCGGGTCATAACTCTGGAATGCGCGTTGTTCCCAGTAGCTGTCGAAAGTGACCTCAAACTTCTTGAGCAGGTCGGGCGTCGCTACAGAACTGAGCCGCACATTCCACTCAAGACCGTCCAGAAGAGCTGCCTGACTGAGATTGGAGCTACCCACGTACGCTGTGTCAAAGCCGGTGTCCCGCCGAAAAAGCCAAGCCTTTGCATGGAGCCGGGTGGCTTGGGTTTCGTAGCTGATTTTCACTTCAGCGTCGTAGCGACGCACCAGTTCATCGATGGCCCGGCGTTCAGTCGCCCCCATATACGTAGTGGTGATGACCCTGAATTTCACACCCCGCCCACGCAGCTGTTCAAGCGCTGGTTCAAGAAGCCGCAGACCGGTCCACCGCACGAATGCGCAGAGGAGGTCGACAGTGTTGGCTGACTCGATTTCTGTTCGAAGCTCGGCCGCCAGATTTGGCTCGTCCCTATTGTTTGTCAGAAGTGCCGAATCGCTGAGCTTGGTTGTGGGGCGCCTGAGCTGTCGCCGTTTCAGGGCATCCGGGCGATGCAGCGAAAGCAGTTGCTGGGGGCCTGGTGTGATCTGATCGTTGGTTTGTATCTCGGCGAGCAAACGGTTGGCCAGGTCAACTCGATCTTCGGGTTTCGCGTCCGCGAGCGCAATTCGAACGGCATTGGCGACGTGGCGGGAGAGAACTTCCGCAGTGTCCTCAGCCTCGACTGTGATCACTGAGGCTTGTAGCTCCGGAACCGCCTCGAGGTCGTTTGCGATGGCCGTTGTGTGAAGGAGTTCGTACAACCCTTCGGGCAGGTTAGTTCCTGCAGATCCCCCATTGAATGTGTTCACTGCGCCAGGGTATTGGGTGGGAGCGCCATACTCCAATAGCGAGTGGCCAGCTGCGGTAGCAAGTGCAGCATCTGATCCGGCGCAACTGCGCGCCATCACGAGTACCGTCGAGACGGCCAGGCCGCATTGCTCGACTCTGCTGCGAGCACTGCAAGGCAAAACCAGTTCTCGAATTGCTCTTGCTTTATGACCGAGCTCTTTGCATCTTGATAACAAGACATCAAGATATCTAGTTATCTAGGTTTCTTGTCAAAGAGAAAGGTACTCCATGCTTCAAATCAAGTTGGCTGAACAGCGTAAAGTTGACCCCACCGAGGATCCCCTTGGACGCTCAACGGTCGGAGCGACGCCTGGCATGTCCGAGCGAGAGGCTTGGGAAGCCGGGCGCGGATGCTGGGTCATGAAGGCCAGTCGTGCTATCGACGAAGACGAAGTACGCATTGTGAATCCGTCAGGCACCATCCTCGCCGTTGCCAAAATCCGAGGACTCATCAAGCACGGAAACCGCCTCGAAGTTGTCGGGGATCTCCTAACTGGCGATCCCCGGGTGGGGACGACAGTCGAGTTGAACCGGGCACAGAACCCAATTTCGTACGTTTAGCCATCGCCCCTTCAGGACGCTCCGAGCCCCAGCGAGATATAGGAACTCGGGGCGTCCCTACGGACTTCCGGCTCCTGGCCTAGAACACAGACCAAGAATAGGGTAGACCCTCCTCGGGAGAGCCCCAACTACGCTGTGGTCATAGCGAAAACTACGGGTTGGCGGCACCTCTGTTGAATACAAAGAAGCTTCAAGTCCGGTAATGACAGAGCTTCTACTTTCGACGGCGAATGTGACCGTCCGCGCCCTCCCCTGCACCAACCCCACCGCCCCCAACACCAACACCGCCCCCACAATCTGCCACCCCGACAACGACTCCCCCAGGAACACGAACCCCAGCACAGTAGCCACAAGCGGGCTCAGGAATCCCAGGAACGAGACCACCATTGTCGGTAGTCGCTGGATCCCCCGGAACCAGACCGCGTAAGCCGCCAACGCACCGATAACGCTGAGGTACGCAAAACCCGCAAGGTTAGGCAAAGGACCGACCCCGGCAGCCCCTCAACCACCAACGTCACGGGCAGCAGCATCACGCCACCCATCGCTAACTGCAGGCCGGTAAACCCAAGCAGCCCCACGCCGTCGGGCCTTCCCCAGCGTTTGGTGAGCACCATCCCAACCGCCATGCTCAGCGCACCGGCCACCCGGCGAGCACGCCCACAAAAGTCAGCGACGCGTCGGATCGCAGGACGAGCAAGCCGACACCCGCCGCACCCACCGCGCAGGCAACCACGTGCGTAAAGCGGATCTTCTACCCAGCAACAGCACTCCAAGGAAGAGCACGAACAGGGGCTGAATGGACATGACCAGTGCAGCGAGCCCACCCGGCAGTTGGTATGCGGTGAAGAACAGAAGGAAGCCGAACAGCCCAATGTATGACCAACCGCGTGGACCGACTCGTCAACCGCGGGCTGGTTCATCGCGAGACCAACCCGGACAACCGCAGGCAACTACTGATCAGCCTCACCCCTGAGGGACTAGCCCTGGTGGATGAGGTGGTGGAGCACCACGTAGAGAACCAACACAAGATGCTCGAAGGACTGTCCAAGACCGAGCGGACACAGCTCGCCAACCTTTTGCGCAAGTTCCTTCTGACAAACAACGACGGTGCCCCCCTCCTAAGCGGGCCCATGCAAGGATGAGGCGTGTACACTTCCTCTGAGCAGCTGGCGATCGCCATCGGGAAAGCGCTGGGCGGTGGGCAACCAAGCGCCTATAACGGCACAGCTTTCTGCCAAGGCCACAACCATCAGAAGAGCTACTCCGTCTCGGTGCACCCGAGGGCCTTCATGTGGTCTGCCAAGGAGTTGCCGGACGGACGCTCCCGAACCTTCAACCCCCGAAAACTCATCATCCAGACCGACGGCGTAGATGATCCCTACACTCTCTCCATTGAACGCATCCCGTTTTCCTTTCCTGAAGCAGTCCAGCTCTCCTTCCCTCTTTCCCTGCCCATCTGGGGCCGAGACCTGGACGACTATCACCCGGTCGCTTCCGAAGTACACGGCCCGGACACAACACTCCTGCTGAGGAACAGCGTGGACCCCACGATCTTTGGGTCCTTCACCTTTGACACGGCCAGTGGGATCGCGAGAACGATGTTCACGCCGACGACGGCACTGAAACTGGAGCGCGAGCTCCCTCCGGAGAACGGAAAGTACGACTTCGGTTTCGTGGCTGGCCAAGGGGACCCCGACTTGCAAAATCGCCCTCGCCCCAACGAAAACACCCATTGACAAAGAGATGGCCCGCAGACGTCACTCCACAGGCCATCATCAATCAGGCTCGCGAGGCTTCGGGCTGGACTCCTTACGCTTGCCCCGCCGCAACACATAAACGCCGTAGCAACCGAACCCCAGCATGAGAACCGCGGCACCGGCACGCCACCACACGAACGGCTGCCACAACGCGAAATTGACGGCCAGAAGAACAAACGCCACAACCTGAAATGGATGCGGAATTTTGCTCACTGCTCCTCCTGCCATTGAAGAAACGTCTTGCTGATGCGATTCCGAATCATGACTGCCCCTAGCGAAGAACCATCTTGCTTTGACTCGCACAGTCTGCGCCACGAATCTGGGACTAGGTGCCGAAAACCGCCAAACTAGGTGCCGCTTGAACAGAAATAGGTGCCAAAAACCCTAAAAATGAGTGGCCGCCAGCCTCATCTAGGTGCCGCCCCGTCCTCGACAGCTTCCCAGAAGAACCTCTGAGGGCGAACGCACCCGGGCGCCTGAAGCTAAGCCGTTCTACCTCGTCAGAAACACCCGGCTGGCCCGGCTTCCTCGCTCTTATCGATCAAGTCTTGGTCAGCGTCAGCTAAGAAGTCGGCACCAAAGTCACCCTCCGCCGTCGTGATTCCGGTGAGAGCACGACGACGGCTGGCCGGCTGGCGTACAAAATCTCGGCTGCGTGGAGGGATGCCGGATTTGGCCACGCGTCCGCATCGGAGTACCTAGACGGTCGCCGGGAGCACTCATTTTTGGTGTTTTCAGCACCTAGACAGGCCCGAAACAGCACCTAGATGGGCCCTTCCGGGCCTGTGTGTGCTTTTCGTGGTGCAGTGTGGAGGCCGTGGGGCTTCGTTCGGTAACCTTCCCGGTTTATGACTAAGCCGTCACAAGGCACGCGTTTCTTGTTAGTGCATCGACTGGACATAACACACCGTGTTCACCATGCTGTTAAAGTGCTCCAGCACAACCATCTACCTTTGGGGGAACCAATGGCCATCTTCGACATGGGCGCCGAAACACTCGGGAACCTGAACAAACAAACCGACGCGTCCCACCAGGACCTCGGCGCCCTCGTCCGCCGTTTCGTGGACGCCGTCACCCCGCTCGAAGGAAAATTCAGCGGCGCGGGCAAAGCCGCGTTCGACTCCTTCAAAAACCGGTCCGACCTCGTCGCCTCCGAACTGAACACCGCCCTGGCCGGCATCGTAACCGGCCAATCCGGGATGAACACCGCCTTCACCCAAGGCGACCTGGCAGCCTCGGACAACGCACGCCGCTCCGAAGGAGCCGCGAACTTCGACGCCGCACGATTCCAAGGACGGGCCTAAACCATGACCACCAACCGCATCGCCTACGACACCAACGTCTCCGCCCAGGTCCAATCCGACATCCAAGCCCTCGCCGCGCACCTCGAAACCCTCATCGCCGCCCGCCAAGCCGACGTGAACCAGGCCATGACCGACTTCCGCGCCGACGGCGTCGACACCGAATACCAGGCAGTCGAAACCCGCTGGACCGCAGCCGCCGACGAAGTCAAAGCCATCATCGCCCTGGTCCGCACCACCCTGGGCACCAACGACGAGACCGCCACCACCGCCGCAACCTCTGCCCGCAACGCCGTGCAGAGCATCGGCTAACCCGCCAGCAACCAGAGACAAGGTGACTGGTATGGCTGTGTGGAACATAGACGTGGCTGCCGCGACTTCGACCATCAAGGCAACCGCAACCCAGGTGGAGGGCGTCCAGCCCTGTCTTGAAGGCATGGGCAAGGCCTTGGAACAGGCCGCGGCCGCGCTTCCCGGCGACGCGGCTGTGGTCCTTGCTGCGCTGAACGATGTGGTGGTCCTCGGACTCACGCCGTCGGCAAATGAGGTGGTGAGCCGCTCGGAAAACGTCATCACGGCCACCGCCCATGCCCTGAACTTCTATCAACAAGGTGACCTGACCATGGCCACCGCGGCACAGCGGAGCGCAGGCCAAGTGGACCACGGCGCCGTGGCTGCCTCCCATGGCGGCCCCGCGAAGAACTTAAGGGACTAAGAACATGTCGAATAGTTCGGACGTTGGCCCCTGCGGGTTGAATCCCACCGGCGGGTTCGCACTACCTGACGTTGACGCCCTGGACGCTGCGGCAAAGTCGCTGAGGCAGCACGCCGATGATTTCCTCTCCGGGGTAGCGACCTCGACGGCGGTATGGCGTGGTTTGTCGTCCTCGTACTCCTCGGACGAGTCCCACACCGTGCTCGCCGCGTTCGGGACCATCATGCCCTCAGCCCAGCGCGTGCAGGGCACGGCTGTGTCGACCTCTGCCGCCTTGACGGCTTTTTCCTCCACGTGCCGGGACTTGAAGCTACGCCTCGAGGCTTACGCCCGGAAGGTTCATGCACTAAACGCTGACATCGGCGCCTTTCCGACGTCGGTGGAGAAAGTCAGCGTCGTCAAAGACGAAGTGATCACGACCCGCGTGAGTCAGCATTGGTCCGGCGAAGCCGACCTCACCGCCCGCCACGACACGCTCGCCGCCGAGGTCAAAGCCATTCATGACGACTATCTCGCAGCGCAGAACGCCTGCGCAGGGGCACTGTCGTCGGTCTCCGGCGGGGAAACATACTCCGCCTCACGGCCTACCGGTCCTGACCTCAAATCCGGGAACCCGGTGGATGAGGCCCTCTGGAACGCCGGGACCTTCCTGGGAATAGAACACCCTCAGGAAGAACAACCCTGGGGCAAAGCAACAGTCCCCTACCGCCCGAACGGGACCCTGGGACTGCTGCAGGGGTTCGGTGCCGGAGCCATCGAACTCATCGACGGCGTCCTGACAATCTCCGGCTTGAGCGGCAATGACCTCAAGGAACAACAGGCATGGGCCGGTATGGGCGCCACCGTGGGAGCGCTCGGCACACTGGCCATGACGCCCTTGTCCCTCTGGGACGAAGAACGAAAGCAACGCGAAGCCCCAGACGTCCAAAAAGCTTTGGACCTGTTCGGATCCATGGGGCCTGCGTTCATCCACGCCGATGAGGCCGACACCAACGCCAACTGGGCCGCCGGTGCCACAGTCTTCAACATCGCCAGCATCGCCGCTTCCTACGGTGCCGGTGCGGCCGTGAAATCCGGGGCGTTGGCCAGCAAAGCCGGGTCCCTGGCCGAACGTCTCAGCGTTGCCACCGTGCAGAGAACAGGCCTCGGGAATCTCTCGGCCATGCTCGGCACCACCGCGAATGGCCTCAACACGACCGCAGTGTTCCTGGCCAAACCCGGCTCCCTCACCCTGAAGATCTCTGACATCCTCATGCCAAACACCACGGCCAAAGTCATCAACACCACAGCCCAGGCCCGCCACGCGGCCTGGACCGCGATCACAGTTGCAACAACCACCACCGTGGAGGCAGCCGGCGGCGTCAAACGGGTTGTGGCCGGTGGGCTCGAACGCCTTGCCGACGGAGTCCGGTCGGTCGAATCCGGCATCCCCGCAGTTCTCACGCCAGATCCCAGCGGCGTCATGACCCGCACCACCATCGACACCGGTTTTCCCGACCGGCTCGACAACACCGCCGCCGGTATCCGCCAAAACAATCCACCGGCCGTCACGCCGCCCAAGGCCCCCGCCGCTGACACATCAGTACCCACAGCTGCCACGACCATGGCCGAACGCTTTCCGAAACCGGACAACGTTACCAACACTGTCGTCTATCGGCACGGCGACAGCGCCTTCCCGATCCACCGCAAAGAGAACTTCGCCGCACGCACCACACTCAAACCAAACACCGAATACATCATCGAACACCGCGGTGTTATGAGGGACAGCACCGGTGCGCTCAAGGAAAACACCATAGAGAAGTACTACACCGATGACACCGGCACAGTCACCCGGGTAGACACATACGCAGGGGTCAAGGGCGCGTGGTCCCCCGAACTGAACAAACCCATGCCCAACATCACCTACAACGTCGTCGCCCAGGTCGACGGCGGACTGCAGAACACGTTCACGCTCAAGATGGACAGCAACGGGCACCTCGAATCAGCCAAAGGCCACATCGTCTCCACCCTCGTCGGGGACGCGAACCGCAACGGATGGCAACAACGCAAAGCCGGCTGGCTCGGAGGTCCCGGCTACGACGGCGGCCACGCAGGCCCCTCCTTCTTAGGATTTATCGGCGAACGCGGAGGCCTATTTCCCCAGCACGAATGGCAGAACCGCAAGGCGGGGACACCCAACGACCTTAGGAAGAATAATTTCCATGACACCGAGATGGAAGTGATCAACAAGGTCAAGAAAGCCCTTGGAGCTGGCTCACCTGTTGATCTGACATGGGAGATGCGTATGCTCCCGGGGATCAAAGCCGGCCTACCTAGTAAACTGGAGCTTGAATATCGCTTTGGCCAAGGTCGTGCCACGTTCAGAACTTTCAACAACTAGACAGATGTGGAGAGTGTAGGCAGTTGACCTCTTACGACATGTCCGACGCACCATTGATCATTCAGGGATTGGCGAGACTTCAGCAGGAGGCGTTCGGGCCATCAGGGTTTGCCGTCGGAATGGCTTCGGCCTCGGCCACATTTGTTCATCACGTCTCGGGTACGTCGTGGCACGGATCAATGCAGGCAGAATCAGGCATGTGCTTCATGGCCGGCGAACGTCGCTTCTCCCGAGAGGCCTGGAACGATTGGTTGGAAGAGTGCCGCTTACTGGCCTATCGCCGTGGTGCTGGAACCTGGACAACAGCTGAAGTAGCAATCTTTCCTGACCGCCCTGGCCAACTGCAACTATTCGACGAGGAGCGTCTCGAACGCGACCCCGACGGGGATTGGTACCCCGGCGAACACCCATCGGATGCCAATGTGTGGGCAGAAGAACTCCTCCACTTTCCTCGGACGGCTGACAACATCCCGGAGTGGATGTGGGCAGCCTTCAGGGCTGAAGACATTGCACCACCGTTATACAATCCGGAACTGCGGACGGTGGACTGGGACAACCGGCGGCGGCCGGTCACTGACAGGGGAACCGATTTCACAGTCGAGCCAACTGTGATTGATCCTTCGCTGGAGCCAGGTGTTTTCGCCAAGATCAGCAAGAAGCTCTTCGGAGCGTAAGACCAACGAGACCACTCAACGGTGTTCGCCTAACTGAAGGTAGTCAGAACTCTCGTCCGGCCCAAGACCCTAGCCAGCCGTCGTCGACCCATAAGTCCTCTAGACGGCCAGCCGCGGTGCGCGCGTCCCCTATTGCGCGAGATGAAGGACGCGGACGGGGGCCACAACGCCAATACCCTGGAGAAGTTCTACACCGACGAGAACGGCACGGTGACCATCGTCAACACCTACGCCGGAGTCAGAGGCGCTTGGTCCGTGGAGCTGAACAAGCACATGCCCAACGTCACCTACAACGTATGGCCCAAGTCGACGGTGGACTGCAAAACACCTTCACAATCAAGATGGACAGCAACGGGCACCTCGAATCAGCCAAGGGCCGCATCGTATCCACCCTGACCAGCGACATAAACCGAAACGGCTACCAGCAGCGCAAAGCAGGCTGGCTCGGCGGCCCCGGCTACGACGGCGGCCACGCAGCCCCATCCTTCTTCGGATTCATAGGTGAACGCGGCGGTGGCATCCCCCAGCACGAATGGCAGAACCGCAAAGCAGGGACACCCAACGAAATCGACGAGACGAACAATTTTCACGACACCGAAATGGAAGTCATCAACAAGGTCAAACGTGACCTGACTGAGGGGAAACCGATAGATCTTACTTGGGAGATGACTCTTACGAGAAACAACCTCTCAGCCGTTCCTTCGACCGTTAAATTGGAATATTCTTTCGGGTCAATGGACCCAGTCATTGCAAGATTCAATAATCTGAAAATAAGCGAGTAGCTTTGGAAAGCGTGACCACCTTTGATCTGACCCAGGACCCTTGGGTAGAAAGCGGACTGAACCGACTCCACGACGAGGCTTTCGGAGATTCGGGCTTCGCTCACGGTGCCAGTGAACTGGTCGATGTCCTCGTGCACAGAACCAGCGGCACATTCTGGCGCGGGCAGATGTACCACGACGGTGTGCGCGTCCCACGTGGAAGCGATTCACACTTCTCGGACGAGTCCTTGGCAACGTGGCTAGATGAGTGCCATGTCCGAGCCTATAAGCGAGGCATGGGCACATGGACGACGGCCGAGGTTCACGTTTACCCGGACAGGCCAGGAAGGCTTGATCTTTTTGAAGAGGAGCTTCTGGAGAGAATGCCAGACGGGCATTGGTACCCTGGAGCACGACCGTCCGGGGCAGGAGCCTGGGCGCAACAGCTTCTCGCGTTTCCTCGGTCGAGAGACAATATTCCCGCGTGGATGTGGGACATTTTTCGAGCCGAACAGATGACTCCTCCCCTTTACAACCCGGAGTTCCAGTCCGTGGATTGGAAGAACCGCCGTCGGCCCGTCACTGACAAAGGAACCGACTTTTCGGTTGAACCAACGGTCATCGACCCCTCGCTGGAGCCGGGCATTTTCGCCAAAATCAGCAAGAAGCTGTTCGGAGCATAGACGACCGAGACCGGTCAGCGGTGTTAGGCCACTGCAGCCAGTCGAAAGTCCTGCCACCTCCAAACCCTGCCCGCCGCCGTCGAACCTTAGATCCTGATGAAGATGAAGGTCATCGCCGAGGCTAGGCAAACGCCTAGCGGCAGGGAAAGGTATCGATCTGGACCGGAAGATTACGTTGATGCCTGGAAGCATGCAGACACTCACAGTGGACGTAAATGTCGCTCCGATGAAGGGCTAGTTTTGATTCACAATGAGGAGTCCAACGTGGCAGAAATCTATTCGGCGGCTCTCTTCGACTCCGCTCTGGACGATATAGACCTCGACCTACAGTTGGGCGGTCGGGAGGCGGGACCACCAGATATCGCAGCTAGGATTTTGGCAACCTTAGAGATTCTTGAGCGACTGGATCCTCGCCCGATGGAGTGGGTCGGGATTCCGCGAAGTGGTGGGGAAACCCTCGAACATGAAAAAGTAGGACGCACCATTGAGGAACTGGGCACTCTTGTTATGGCTGGCGCCCGAAAGGATGATGCGGAACGCTTTCACCCAAGTTGGGGTTACTTCGTACAACTAATTTCCTTTCTCAAGGGGTCGGATCGAGCTGCGAGCCCCTTCCACGCTGCAGTCAGCGACGGAGCCCACGGCGGATTTTCAAGCGATTCGTTTTCCTTAACTTTTGCAAACGCGCTCGTATCCGGCCGCGAAGCTGTCGTTAGCAGCTTCAGTGCGCTGATAGAAGTGTGGCAGCCCACGCGAGGCGGAGTCTTCGGCTACGAAGTTAGCCGATTACACCGAGGGGAACCCGCATGGTATCCACCCGTTGGAGTTCTGACGTACTTTGCAGAAGACAGCGGATACGTCTTACCCGATAACCCCCTGGTTGAACTGCGACGGTTACGAAGTGGCGTGATGGCAATACTGAACGACTGGACCTTGGATGCCATCCTCGCGTACGGCGAGGCTTTCAGGGCTGTCAACGATGGCATCCCCCGCAGAGCTGCCGGGACCGGATAGAACTATGTTTCCGGCGGGGAGACTGATCAGAGAAGAGCGACACTGTGAAAGAAGACGGCCCCACAATCGTTGATCCAGCTTTGGATACGCTGAATCTCAGGCTCCAATTGGGTGTAAGGGCCGACTCGGCACATGAGATTGCTGCGACAATCCTTGCCAGCGTTTCGGTACTGGAGCGGCTCGATCCAAGGCCTATGGAATGGATCACGGTCACCAGAGCCGCTCCGGCCACCGCGGGAGGCGACTTCCTACCCCGAAACATTGATGAAGCAACGTCACTAGTGGAATCCGGGGCCCGCAAGGATGATGCGGGCAAGTTCTATGAAGGCTCTGGTTACTTCGTTCAGTTAGTCTCTTTTCTAAACGGGACCGACCGCAGTGTGAGCCCCTTTCGTGCATCGATTGCTGACGGAGCGAGTGACGCCCCTTCCCACAACTCCCTCAAGCTCACCTTCAAGCAGGCGATGATTCCGAGTCGGGAAACCTTCGTAGCCCGCTTGGTTGAACTCTTCGATCTACCCACCAGTTGGCGTTGTCACCTATTTCGCTAACGACAGCGGCTACGTCCTCCCAGAAGACCCACTAGTCGAACTGCGCCAGCTACAGAACGGCACCCTGGCGGTCCTCAAGGACTGGACCTTTGAGGCTGTACGGAGATACGAAGCCGCATTCAGAGCCGACAATAAGGGCATCCCGAATGACCGTTCTGCGAGCTAAGTTCCCAGTTCAAGCTGTGACTGGAAGAACCGGCGCCGTTCTGTCACTGACCGAGGACCCGACTTTACGATCGAGCTCCACCGTGATCGACCCTTCGCGAGATGAGCACAAGCAGCCGGAGTGGCTTAAGCGGAAACTCCACGAGGGCAACTCGAACTGAGCCGGCACCAAAGGACCTAGCCTCCCGCGATCTCCCGCAACGTCTGCAAGTGCGCCGCCCACACGTTCCGTCCGGTACCCGTCAGGCTCGCGGAAGTCCTCGGAAACTTCCCGGCGAAGCTCTTCTTGACTTTCACAAACTCGGCCTTCTCCAGGATGGACAGCTGCTTGCTCAACACCGAATCGCTGACCTGAATGGCGTCCCTCAGGTCCTTGAAGTCCAACGACTCAGCCTTCGCGAGCGCAGCCATGATGGAGAACCGGACCGGTGAGTGGACGAGCTCGTTGAGCCTGTGACGCGGGTGTTCCGCCGGGGCGCTCATGCGCGCAGCTCACGGAAGGCAGCAGCAAGGCCAATGGCTGCCAGGGCAATGGCCGCGGGGATGTAGAACCAGAGGTTGCCGTCCCGGAAGAAGTAGGCGCCAACCACGAGCGCCACGACGTACAGCGCGAAGTACCCCAGAAGAGACGTCAGGAACCGTTTGGTGAAGCCGACCTTGGTGGACCGTTGGAACATTGGCCAGATGCTCGCGGTAATTGCGCCCCAGGCTCCCACAGAACAGGCCAACAATGCCGCGCCGTAGCCGCCGACCAGAACGATGTGCATCCCGATCATCAGCAGCGAACCCATAATCGCGAGGCTGGTGAACATTACAGCCACCGGCCAAGCTGCCGCGTTGATGGAGGAGGCGCCCAGTGAATCGGCCCGTGCAAGGAGTTCCCGTGCTTCGGCTGCTGACATATTGCCGGTGGTCTCGTTCATGGTGTCCCCCAAGTTTGTGCGGATCGATACCCCCACCCTAAGAAAGTACTTTCCAAGTTGTCAAGTACTTTCCCATGGCAGTCGAGTTACCAACAACCCCGCCAGTCCCGGTAAATTTGATTCCAAGAGTTTGACCCTCGGTGAGCAACACCACTCGCGCGCCTCACGAAAGCAGGATCATATGACCGTCTCTCCCCTCATCTGGGGTATCACCATCGTCGTCATTTTGGCGCTCTTGGCCTTTGACTACTTCTTCCACATCCGCAAGGCCCACGTCCCATCGCTCAAGGAAGCGGCCGTCTGGTCCTCCATTTACGTTGGACTCGCAATAGTTTTCGGCGTCCTGGTCCTGATTTTCGGCGGCGCCCAAATGGGGTCCGAGTACTTCGCCGGCTACATCACGGAGAAGGCCCTCTCGGTAGATAACCTGTTCGTGTTCCTCATCATCATGGCGAGCTTCAGGGTGCCACGTGAGGATCAGCAGAAGGTCCTCCTGTTCGGCATCGTGTTCTCCTTGATCGCCCGTACAGGTTTTATCTTCCTTGGCGCAGCACTCATCAACTCGTTCGCGTGGGTGTTCTACATCTTCGGACTGATCCTGCTCCTCACGGCTGGCAACCTGCTCAAGCCCGGCGACCACGGTGACGGTCAGGCCAACAACTTCATCATCCGGCTCGCCAAAAAGCTCTTCCACACCACGGACAAGTACGACGGCGACAAGCTCTTCACTGTGGTGAACGGCAAGCGCGCCCTGACTCCCATGCTCCTCGTAATGGTGGCCATTGGCGGCACGGACATCCTCTTTGCGCTGGACTCCATCCCGGCAATCTTCGGCCTGACGCAGAACGTGTTCATCGTCTTCACCGCCACCGCGTTCTCACTAATGGGCTTGCGCCAGCTGTACTTCCTGATCGACGGACTGCTGGACCGCCTCATTTACCTCTCCTACGGTTTGGCGGCCATTCTCGCTTTCATCGGCGTCAAGCTGATCCTGCACGCCCTGCATGAGAACAACCTTCCATTCATCAACGACGGCGAGCACGTCAACGTCATTGAAATCACCACGGGCCTCTCGCTCAGCGTCATCATCGGCGTCCTGATCATCACCGTGGTGCTCTCCCTGATCAGCCCTGCGGGCAAGGCCCAGACGGCCATCAACAACGCCCGCCGTCACGCCGTCGATTATCTGGACCTCGACTACACCGCCGACGCCAACGAGCGCGAGCGCATCTACCGCGCGTTGACCGCCGAGGAAGCGCAGATTGTGCAGATGCCGCTGAAGTACCGGAACAAGGCCAAGGACGTGGAGACCATCCGCGAGCAAGTGGCCGAGGCACACCGTCAGCACGAGGAATTCCTCAAACGGTAAGTCTCACCAAAACGCTAAGGCTCACTGCCAAGTCAGGCGCCCAGGAGCACGCTGATCTGATCCCGGATCTCGTCGCCAACCTGGGCGTCTGTCATGTCAATAGTCGCTGAGGATGCCATGCTGACGAACATGATGGCGGAGACGATCCGAGCCAGTTTCGCCGGGTCGCGGGCCAACAACTGACCGTCGCGGCCCAGCACTCCGGCAATGGCCTCTTCCGTACGCATCGTGAGGGACAACGCCTCTGCATGGTGAGGTTCGGCAGGGTCACCGAAGACGATCTCCCGCAGGTAGGTTCGGCCGTTTTCGATCTGAACACGGTTGCACTCAATGATGGGCCGGATGATGGCCATCACCGCGTCCAGCACCGTGATTTCAGCGGCGGCCGCTTCGACTCCCGCGTCGAGCGCTTGGGCGTACTTGGCGTTGTGCACCAACAAAAGCAGCTCCGCCTTCGTCTTGGCATACAGGAACAAGGTTCCCGATCCGACGTCGGCCTTTTCCGCCACCTGCTGGGTGGTGACCTCGTCCACTCCGTACTGGGTGAAAAGTTCGCGTGCGGCCGCGGTGATGCGGTCAAGCTTTTCCTGCTTATTCCGCTCACGTCGGCCAAGTGTCTGGGGCGCAGGCTGCATTTAGCTACCGTATCAGCGGGCCGATGCATCAGCGGGCCGTCCGTATCAGCGGCCCAGGAACTCGAGCGCTACCGGGACGAACCTGTCATGGAACTGGAAGATGCCACCGTGACCGGAGTCCGGGTAGATGACCAGCTCGCTGCCCGGAATCCGGCGGTGCATGTCGCTGGAAAGCACCGAGGGCACCATGCGGTCGTTGTCGCCGTTGGCGATGAGCGTCGGTTGGTTGATAACACCCAGATCGGCCGACGGCGACAGTCCCCACCGCCTGATGGCCTTCAGTTGCGTCTGGAACGCTTTGAGCGAGATGGGTGCCTCGCGGTTGGTGGTCCGTCGGTTGAGCCGATTCATGAATGCCCTCGCAGCGGGTTTTCCGGCGGCATTCCGGTTGAAGAACAGGAACTCCTTGGGGTCCTGCCGGGTGAGGGCGCCCCGAACTACGTCAAAGTACGTGGTTCCCATGATCTTCTGGATGCCCTCACCACCGGCAGGTCCCGTGCCAGCCAGGACGAGCTTGCGGACAAGGCCGGGGTGTTTGACCACCAGCGACTGGGCGATCATGCCGCCGAGTGAGAATCCAAAGAGATCCACTGCCGGATAGCCGAGGGCCTGGATAAAGGCGGCAGCATCATCCGCCATGGCTTCGATGCTGTCCGGAACCGACCCCGTGGTTGCACCGACTCCGCGGTTGCTGAAGGTGATCACGTGGTGTTTCTCAGCAATGGGGTCGATGATGCTCGGATCCCAGTTGTCCATGGTCCCGGCGAGGTGAATCAGGAAAACTACCGGAACCCCACCTTTAGGCCCCATTTCGCGGTATGCGTAGCTGACGCCGTTGGCTGTCAGCGTCTTCGCGGGCACCTGTAAATACGACTGCTGTTCACTGCTCATGATGTTCGTCCTGTCGGTAGGGGTGGTTAGAGATGGCTGACAACGGTCTTACCGCGGACGCCGCCGTTGTCGAGGGCCGCAAGTACATCGGCCGTCTGGTCGAAAGGCACCACACGTCCCACCACTGGCTTGATGTCTCCGGCGTCGATGAGTGCTGCGATTTCCCTCAACTGGCCACCATTAGCGCGCATGAAGAGGAACTCGTACGTGACTCCCAGGCGGCGGGCTTTGCGCCGGATCCCCGAGCTGAGCAGGGTCATCAACCCCAGCAGAACCGGGTTTCCGCCCAGCTGTCGGGCGAAACCGGCATCCGGCGGTCCGGCGATACCAATGGCCTTGCCGCCCTTCTTCAGGACTTTCAGGGACCGCTCCAGGTTTTCGCCGCCGAGGCTATCCAGAACGAAGTCATAGTCATTGAGAATTTCCGTGAAATCCTCAGTCCGGTAGTCGATCACCACGTCCGCGCCAAGGTCCCGGACAAAGTCCTTGTTTCCGGCGCTGACCGTAGTTGCCACCGTCGCCCCGAGATACTTGGCCAGTTGGATGGCAATAGATCCCACTCCCCCGGCTCCAGCATGGATGAGTACCTTCTGCCCGGGGCCAACATTGCCCCGCTGCACCAGCGCTTGCCAGGCAGTCAATGCCACCAATGGAAGCGAGCCGGCCTCTTCCATGCTGATGGTGGCCGGTTTGATGGCAAGGTCTTCCTCGGCAACGGCGACCCGTTCCGCAAACGTGCCAATGCTGTCATTTCCGGGGCGCGCAAACACCTCGTCGCCGGGCTTGAAGGACCGCACCTTCGATCCGATCTTCAGGACCACACCGGCAACGTCGTGGCCCAGTATCTGCGGCAGTTTGTACGGGAGGATCTGCTTGAACTCCCCCTGCCTGATCTCCTCGTCCAGTTGGTTCAGGCCTGCCGCGTGAACCTCCACCAGAACATCGTGGTCTCCGAGCACGGGTTCGGGGACGTCCTGCTGCTGAAGGGGTTCCTTGTACTGGCTGAGGACGAAGGCTTTCATGGGGGTTCTCCTGGACTCCAATACTGACTTAACTCAATTATGAGTGCACTCAGTAAATTTAGCAAGAGTTCTCCGCTGGATAATGGTCGGATGGGACAGCGGAGCGATGACGGCGTGAACGAACCATGGCGGACCAGCACACGGCTGCCACTCATCCTGGACGCCCTCCTGGGATCCGAAGAAGAGCCAGCCGTGCGCCAGTTGATCGATGCCTTCGGCGGGCCCGCGGCAAGGGCCAAGGATCAACTGGTGGGCGAACCCGCGTACCGATCGCGACGGCTGCAGTTCGCCTCGGGCGGCCAAATGATCATGCACGACGGCGTCACGGTGGCGGTCGTGCTGCACGCAGCACCTACTGGTTTTGCACCTGGCGGGTTTCACCTGCCCTCATGGATCCCCGGCCTGGATAAGGACGCTACCCTCAGCGACCTCAAGGGAGCCCTCGATGCTCCCCGCGCTCCCGGAGGTATGGGCTTCGTACTGGACGGTGCCTACGTGGAACCCCGCTTCAAGAACAACCGCGGCTGGAACGAGCCCGGCAATCTTCTCAGCCTTAGTTTCAGGGCGGAGGCTCCGCAGCATGCCTGCCGCCCCGAAGATGACGATTGTCCAACATGCAGCGATCTCTTGGTTCGCGGAGCCCACACCGGCGGGATGGACGTGGAACAAACCATCGCTGCACTCTCCTCAGCCGCAGCGGCGGGCCTGATCACTGAAAGCCCCAGCTGGGTCCCGCTCGCAGACCTCCAACAACTCCATGCGTCACAACTGATGGAACGGGTGGAGAGCCAGCTTAGCTGTTCGGCGTGCCTGCGAATCATCTGCCTGACGCTCTACCGCGAATCATCCCCGACGTTTGAATACGCGGTGCTCAACGAAGCCCGGCAACGGCCACTCGAAGCGATTCCGCCGGTTGAGCAGTGGGGAGACCACCTGAGGATAGCCAAGGATCGCGATGCCATGCATTACGTGGACCACCAGCCGGGCTCATGGTTCCTGGTTGAACAGCAAGGATCTCTTTTTCTCGAAGCGAGGTACTGCATCAATACGATGGTGGACTCAACGGCCCTGCTTCGCCTGGACCAGGCCGAAACCGATGCCTATAGGACCGGTGGCCACAACTACGTCTCCGACCTCGCCAAGCGAATCGATAAGAGCGGCCCCCACACTGAGGAATCTCCCTATTTTCGGAGAGACCTCTACCGGGGGCCTGACCGCGCCATGTTGTCCAGTAGCTTCGCGGCTGCCATTGTGAACCACACCTGGGCTGCGGAGCAGCGGCGCCGGAGCTGACGATACCGGGCCTTGTGGCGACCGGGGCCGCGCCTCCCCTAAACCGCGGGCTTCCGCCACATGACAGCCAGCCCCAGCACCACAGCACTGAGCCCCAGCATCACCATGACCATGATCCCCCAGTTGGCCTGGTTCACGCCCGGGCCGTAGAGGACGCCGATCAGTACAGTGGCGGTGATGGCCCCGAGGTAGCGGCATGTCTGGAAAATACCGGCAGCCACTCCCCTCTCTTCGGGCCGGGCCGAAACGTAGAGGCCTTGATTTGAGGCCGTACTCACCACGCCGTACGGAACACCCATCAAAGCGGTGAGCACGAACACCAGTGGCGCCCACAAGCTCAGGGTCAGGAACCCGAGCGTGCCTGCCGCAATTGTCAGGATCAGCACCCCGGTGATCAGAACGGGTCGCACGCCGAACCGCTCAATGAACCGCACGGTCAGTGGCGTCACCACAACCGACAACGCCGCAAGGGGCAGCATCAGCAGGCCCACCACACCGGCGTCGTAATTCCCTGCCTCCTGCAGCAACTGCGGAAGGCCGAAGAACGCAAAGTAGTAGACGCCGCTGAACACCACAAACAGCAAGTACACCAACAGCAGCGGCCGGTTCCGGCCCAGCAGGCGGAGGTCCAGGAACGGAGGCTGGAATCGCAGCTCACGCCAGGCGAACAGCGCTCCGATCACCGTGGCCGCACCCAGCAGATACCAGCGGTAGCCGGGCAGCACGTTGAGCAGCGCCATCATGGCGAGCATGAGGGATACCACGAAGGCGAGGATGCCGGGGATGTCGGAATCGCGGATCAGCTGGCCGAGTTTGCCGGTCTCGCGCCCGGCATCTGCGGGCGCGGTCTGGCGGACAACAATCAACGCCAACAAAGCAATGGGAACGTTGATCGCGAACAGCGCCTGCCACCCGACTAGACTCACCAGCAACCCGCCCACGACGGGTCCGACGGCAGCTGCCGAGGTGTTGGCCATCTGGATCCGGCCCAACGGCCGTGTTGAGGGCAAGTTAGCCAGCCGGCTCAGCTCGGTGACCATCACGACGGCGGACGGGTACGCCGTCGCGGTCCCTACAGCCATGAGCGCGCGGGCCACGCATACCAGCGCGAAGTTGGGCAGGAACGGCGCGATCGCACACGTCACCGCCACCAACGCCATACCGAACATAAACAGGCGCCGCGGGCCGAAGCGGTCAGCGAGTCGACCCATCAGCGGTTGACCGGCCGCGGACGCGAGATAGAACGAGGTGATCACCCAGGTGACGGTGGCGACGTCGAGCTCGAAATGCTCCCGCAAGACCACCAACGCTACGGCGATCATGGACGAGTTCAACGGGTTCAGCGCCGTCCCGAGGCTCAGCGCAGCAATCGCAAGGCCGGGGCGTGGTTTGTTGGCGGTCACCCGTCCAAGTCTGCTCCATGGTTGCCTCGGGTCACGAACCCGGGTGACCACACCGGGTCACAGAGCGGACGCCTCCGCCCAAACTCTGGCCAACCATCCATGCCGGGTAGGGGCCAGGGGCTTAACCGAAGTTGCTCCGCCGCAGGGCATTCAGGCGGGCGTTGTACTC
This sequence comes from Paenarthrobacter sp. TYUT067, assembly GCF_023656375.1. NCBI lineage: Bacteria > Bacillati > Actinomycetota > Actinomycetes > Micrococcales > Micrococcaceae > Paenarthrobacter > Paenarthrobacter sp. TYUT067. The sequence continues at coordinate 8,317 of NZ_JAMOIT010000028.1, read as the reverse complement.
AGTATCGTCGATCTCACCGCGGGCAAACCTTTCCGCGAGAAGCTCCTCCGCTCCGCCCGTACGGTGCGGCCCGCCAGCGTACCTCCGGCTGCCGGCACTCATGGACCGGGCAAGAAAGACGATCGCTGTGATGATCGCTCCCCAAAACAGTATGAAACTCACAGCCATGAGTGCGTATCCCCAGACGCCCATGTTTCCGTCCCAATACATCATGGCTACTCCTTCAGACCAGCGGGCACGTCCGTGCTCCCGGCCTCCACTATCCCCCCGCAAGGAGCGGCGCGTCAGAGTCTTAAGTCCCCCGACGGCGGCAAACGTCGGAGGCGGCTACTCCTCGAAGTGCGTGGTGATCTTCCCGGAGGAGACGGCAGAAATGATGGACTTGGCCAGGTGGCGCAGCTTGATGTTGCGGTTGCTGGACGCCGTGCGGAGGATGGTGAAGGCCTCCTCCTGGCTGCAGTGGTTCTGCGCCATGATGGCCCCCACAGCAAGGTCGATCACAGTGCGGGTCTGCATTGCTGCGGCAAGATCATTCCGGGCGTCGCTGAGCTGCGCGATCTTCAGGGCCAGGCGCAACGACTTGGAGGCGTGGGAGGCGAACTCCTCGGCACTCTCTACGTCGTCATCGCTGAACGCGTCCGGCTGCTCGGAGTAGAGGTTCAACGCTGCACGTGTATCGCCTTCAACCAGAAGGGGGACACTCAGGACGGATCGCAGGCCTTGGTGCGAAGCAGCCTGCACGTACTCGGGCCAACGATGTTCCTGGAGAAGATCCGGCACCATCACGGGGGTGAGCTTATCCATGGCAGTGAGGCAGGGACCATCAAAATCGTTTTGAAGTTCGTCCATTGCTCTGGCGCGATCATCACTGCTGGCAGTGGTGGCCGACTTCTTACGACGCAATACGGTGATGCCACAGAAGACGGGTTCCGGGCGCGAGAGGCTTTCGGCGGAGAAAGCCGCGAGCTCGCCGAGAAAAGCCTCGACGTCTTCGCTGCCAAGGACGAGATCCAAGAAAAAACCGTTCTTGAGAGCTTCCTGCTCGGGGCGGGGGTTGACCATGCACGTTCCTACTGACTGAAATGCGTCCCCAGCAGACAGCAAAGGAGCGAAAATTGCCGCCCTCTGCAAAACGGTCTGGCAATACCTTATCGCCCAACGATCACCGGTACAAAGTGCTGCACGGAACGGCTTGACCTGCGGATACGCGACTCCGGATATGGCATTTTGTCAACTAAGGCAAGGGTTTCACGCGTCCCCAAAAGTAAGTAGGCTTACTAAAAGGATCTGAGATCCGTCATAAGGACTATTCGTACAAAGGAGTCATCAGATGGGCGTTGAAGACAGCATCCGTAAGGCCACCGAAAACGCTATGGAAGACCTGGCCGGGACCTCCAAGCCGGTGAATGATCAGCAGGTTCCAGCGCCCGGCGAGAAGGACGACGATATCCAGGTCCACTCCTCCATAAGCGAAGGCTCAAACGCCATCGACGAAGATCACTCCCCCAACACCAGGGCAAAGGGCCGCCACCGTGCGGATGGAGAACCCGACGGCGGAACCACCTCACCGAGGCCGGGAACCGACGGCGACACTCAGGGCCGCAAACCGCACGATGGCACTGCTGTCGGCTCAAGTGACGCAGCGGGACCGGCCGGCCTGCCCAGTGGAGACCCCGATGACCTGCGCGCAGATCCCTCGGAAAGCGGGGGCGACCCCTCAACGAGCATGGGCCGTGGCTAGGAAGACTCACCAGCTTGTACCGTCACGACCCACTTTGATTCTTGAAGGGCCAAAATTCAGCCGAAAATGGTTGTTTTTGGGACTTCTTGGGCCGAAAGTAGGTGAGGACGGTACATCTCAAGGGCAGATAGGCTTCGGGAATGCTCCCCAACTCGACCGCCCGGCTGCGCTTCCGGGAGATGACTCTCGCCGATCTCGATCTGATGAGCTCCTTGCTGGGTGATCCCGACGTCATGACGTACTACCCGGCGCCTAAGTCGCAGGATGAATCAGCAGCCTGGATCAAGTGGAACCAGAACAACTACGCTCGCCACGGATACGGGTTGTGGATCGTAGAAACGCGCGACGGCGAGTTCGTCGGCGACTGCGGGCTGACGTGGCAACACGTCAACGGGCGGGCTGAACTTGAGGTGGGCTACCACGTTCGTCGGGACGTGCAGGGGCGCGGATATGCTTCGGAGGCAGCATTGGCGTCCCGGGACTTCGCACGCGATGTCCTGGGGGTCCCCCTCCTTGTTGCGATCATTCACCCGGGCAACGTGGCTTCACGGAGGGTTGCTGAGCGGATGGGAATGCAGCAGCTCGAGGACGACATGGGCGGATCCATGGTGCGGACCGTGATGGGCATCGAACTGAGGTAGCCGGGGGCTAGTCAGGTGTGCCGCTACCACCGACTTTGGCTGCTGGGAGGTCCAAGATCAGCAAAAACTGGTTGTTTTGCGGGCTTTCCTGGTTCAAAGAAGGTGGTGAAGCGCCAGCCACGGGCTGTGAAGCGCACTGGAGTGCTACCAGCTGAGGTCGGCGGCTCCGAGCGAGACGAAGCGTGGCGAGGTACGGTCCGGCGAATCAACCAGTTCCCTTAGTTCGCGAGCCGCCTGCCGTGGATCCTTCGAAACTACCGCCCAACCGGCCTCGGAAAATTCGTCTACTAACGACCTTCCGAGTCCACGGCCGGCACCCGTAATGACTGCCAGCCTTCCGTTGGGCATCATGCGAATCGGACGTCCGTGTCCGGGTCCTTGCGGCTGTCCAGCATGCTGATGATCTTGCTCTCGAGTGCGGCAACGGTTGCTTCCGGCAGGACGATCAAGCCATCAAGTTCCTTCCGGGCCCGCTTATAGGCCGTTTGACGTTCGGCGGGAGTGGCGGCTGTGTCCTCTGCGATGCGCAAGAGCTTCCTCGCAGTCGCCAGTCGTTGGCGCTCCGGGCCGGTGAAGTTGCCGTCCTTGATGCGTCTGGCTTCCCGTTCGGCAACATCAAAAGCGAGTTCGTAGCTGTGGACAGCCGCCCGATACTCAGCCAGCCTGGCCGGCGTCGAAATTTCTTCAGGTGTGGCGGGACGTAAGCTGTCGGCCTCTTTCTTGGCCCGCAGGAACGCGACCGTGAGCGGTTCGCGGACGTCCGTCATGAGCGGGAAATCGATGAGGTTACCTACGTCCAGCTCGTACTCGAGCCACCTGTGGTTCACGGAATCGTGCGCAGCAATGAGCGAGACTACCTCTGCTTGGTTGGCTTCCTCGTGCACCGCCAGCTGGTTCTGCAGCTTCAACAACTCCACCTTGCGCCGGTGCCGCTCTTCGCTGGCTTTGGACCACGACCTCGCCCAGCCACCAGCCATCCCGCCGATAGGGAAAATGAGCCACCAGTAACTGCCAAGGAAGTCGAAGAGGGGTTCCACTGCTCCATCCTCCCACCGGCGCGGACCGGGTCTCAACAAGACTGGCCAAGTCGGGCAACCATATCCCGCTAGGCTTCCCTCATGGACCAGCGACTGCATTTCCTCACGTTCGCCACCAAGGATCTGGACGCCGCGCGCGCCTTCTATAAGGAAGGGCTTGGCTGGGATCCGGCCATGGACGTTCCCGGCGAGATCTTGTTCTTCCAGATTGCGCCGGGGCTGATGCTCGGCCTGTTCGACGCCGAAAAGTTCGATCAGGACCTCGGTGCCACTGCTCCTACACAGGGAGTCAGCGGTGTGACGCTCTCACACAACGTAGGCAGCCCGGCGGAGGTCGCCAGTACCATCGACGCATTGGTCGCGGCCGGGGCCACTGTGCTGAAACCCGCCCAGGCCGGCGCGTTTGGCGGAATTTTCCACGGACACGTCAAGGACCCCAACGGCATCGTCTGGGAGATCGCGCACAATCCCGGCTGGCGCATTAACGACGACGGCACGGTGGTTTTCGGATGAGCGCACTCCCGCCGACGGTCGCCGACGACGTCATCAACCACAGCGGCCGGGTACAGTTCGACACGTTTTTGGACGAGCACCGCAGAGCTCTGAGCGCCAGTTTGGATGGACTCACGGAAGAACAAGCACGACGCCGGCTGGTTCCGTCGCGGACCACGCTGCTGGGCTTGGTGAAGCACGCTACTTTCGTGGAGAAGGTGTGGTTCGACGAAGCCGTCACGCGAAGGTCCCGCGCAGAGATTGGTATCCCGGCGTCACCAGACGAATCGTTCATCCTGGACAGCAACGACACCATCGCCAGCATTCAGACGGCTTATCTGGAAGCTTGCGCGGCCTCCCGGCGCGCGGTTGCGAAGCTGAGCCTTGATGATTTCCTGCTGGGAAACCGCCGTGGCCCTCTGCCCCTCCGTTGGGTGTACCTCCACATGCTGCGGGAACTGGCGCAGCACTGCGGGCACGCGGAGATCCTGCGTGAACAAATCCTTGATGCAGACCGGCCCTTGGAAAAGGTGAGCACCGTGATCGCCCAGGGCGCGGTTGTGCGCTCCAACCTGTAGCCCCGGGCAGCCCGCCCAGGTCGCGGGAAGGGTGCGTGATCGCCGGAGAGGGACGGCGAACTCGCAGCATTCCCGCGATTTCGCTGCGTGCGCGGCAGCACTTCCGGGACAGCTGAAAAGTGCGGATGCTATTCACCTAGCAACAGCCATTCGACTGCAAACCGACAGCTTGGTCGCCTACGATCACGAATTACTTCTGGCCGCCACCGAATCAGGGATAACCACCGCATCGCCCGGGGCTTAGCAGCGGCTCAAGCGCTAATCGATAATCCGGAAGTCGTCGAAAGCCCCGGTGGCCTCGGAAACCTGGAACTCAACGTCCGCCACCTGGCCCGGGACGCGCGACGAGTGAAGCCAGTCCGTGAAGTCGCTGACGTTCCCGACTTCCCCTTCGGCCACAAGCTCCACGGAACCGTCCGTGCTGTTGCGCACCGTCCCCTTCAAATCCAGCTCATCAGCTTTCCGGGCTGTCCAGTAGCGGAATCCCACCCCTTGGACCACGCCGGTGATACGGGCTGTCAGGCGAACGGTTTCGTCAGTCATGGAACCACCTTAAGCAGACCCGCCCTCGTCCGTCCCACTCCCCGTCGAACGGAGAGGAGAGCGAACAAGGGCGGGTTTCGTGCCTTGAACGAACTAGCCGATCACGATGTCCCGCGTGGCGTGGCTGTACGTGATGGTGACGGGTCCGCCGTGGTGGTTCAACTCGTGGTTCGCGCCGTCCCGGGCACCGAACGCACCATAATTCTCGTCCCAAGAACGGTTCAGCGCGATCTTGTAGGTGTAGAAACCGGCAGGCAGTTCAGCCGTGAGCGTCCACAGCTGGACGATGGGGTTGAACTCCATCTGGGCTTCGTCGTACTGCGGTGCCCAATCCTCGGGTGCTCCAAGGATCTTGTTGAAGTCGCCCGCGATCGCCACGGCGTCCGGCTGCGGCAGGGTCTCGACGGCGGAGGCCGCCTTCGTCTTGGCCGTCACCTTACGGGGGGACTTCTTAGCGGCGGGTTCAGCCGCCGCGGAGGAAGCCTTGGCTGTTGCAGCTTTGGCCCTCGGCGCGGAGACCTTGGCCGCAGCGACCTTCGGCTCAGCTACATCGGCCGCTGCCACTTTGGGCGCAGTGAGCTTCTTCGCAGCGGCCCGCTTGGTCGCCGCCGCCTTCTTGGCCTGTGGCTTCACGGGCGGGGCCGTCGGTACGGCGACGTCGGCAGGAACCGGAGTTCCGGCGTCGAGCGCTGCACCAAATGCCTCGGCATCCGCGAAGGCGACCGTGGCACGCAGACCATCTTCCGGAATGGTCCAGCCGGAACGGCCCTTGACCAACCAACCGGCCTTCACCAGTTTGGCCGAAGCCGACGTCAAGGTCTTGTGTCCGCGGGGGATGCCGCCACTGAGAAGCTCAGCCTCGTGGTCATTGAAAGGTACCCGGACGATCGCCTCGGCCAGCACCTCGCCGGCGTTCAGCGTTGCACCGGACCATACGCTTTCAGCGAGGATGTCCAGTACGGCCTTCAGACGAAGGTTGGTGTTTTCGGCGGTATTCGCGCCCATGCTTCTCCTTCAACGGTGGATACTCCATAGAAGTTTGCCAATGAATTGTTAATTCCCGCGACTGCGGAAGGTAAACACCGTGTGTCGTGACTGAGTGTGACATGCCGGACGCCGCAAGTGATGTGCGGGTCTCGGCTGCTGTGCTTTAGGCCGCCGAGACGGACGCCTTGACCCACTCCGTGACCTCGTCCAGCAGCACCGCTTTCCGGGCGTCGCTGGCGAAGGAGGAGCGGATGGAGTTCGCTGCCAAGGTGGCTTGCTCAGGAACCGAGAACTCCAGTACCTTCACCAGCTGCTCGAAGTTCTCGTCCACGTAACCACCAAAGTAGGCGGGGTCGTCAGAATTCACGCAAACGTTCAGGCCGATCGCCAGCATCTCCGGCAACGGGTGGTCCTCCAACTTATCCACCGCACGGAGACGCACGTTGGAGAGGGGACAAACCGTCAGGGGAACCTGCTCAGCAACGAGCCGCTGCACCACGTCTGTGTCTTCCATGCAGCGGATGCCGTGATCGATCCGTTCCACATGGAGGAGATCCAGCGCTTCGGTGATGTAGGAGGACGGTCCTTCCTCGCCCGCGTGCGCGATCCGTCGCAAGCCCGCCTCGCCGGCGCGCTGGTACAGTCGCTCAAATTTCGACGGCGGATTGCCCACCTCTGCGGAGTCCAGGCCGATGCCTGCGATCGGTGCGTGCATCGCCTGGAGCTGGTCCAGAACTTCGAGCGCCGAATCCTCGGACATGTCGCGCAGGAATGCCGCGATGAGGAGGGTGGAGATGCCGAAGTCTTCCTCGGAGGTAGCCAGGGCGTTGGCTACGCCGTTGACACAGGTTTCAAGCGCCACACCCCGGGAAGTGTGTGCCTGGGGATCCATCATGATTTCCGCGTGACGCACGCCCCCGGCGGCGGCCCGCTTCAGATAAGCACGAGTCATGTCGGTGAAATCCTGCTCGGTCTGAAGGACGGCCATATTGGCGTAGTAGAGGTCCAGGAAAGATTGCAGGTCAGTGAACTGGTACTTTTCCCGGAGTTCCTCAATGTCTTGGTACGGCAGGTCAATGCCGTTTCGTTCGGCTAGGGCAAAGATCAGCTCTGGCTGGAGAGTCCCTTCAATGTGCAGGTGCAGTTCGGCAACCGGGGGCGCCGTGGGTGTAGTTTTCTCGCCAAAAGTTTCCACCTGACAACTCTAGGCCCCAACACCTGCACGTGTCCCGGAGCACTCAACTTGGTTCTCAAGCCCGGCACCCTCAAACTGAAAGGATGCAGACTTTCCTCCCTTTCGCCGATTTCCGTGAGAGTGCCGCGGCGCTCGACACTTCAAGGCTCGGCAAACAGCGCGTCGAAGCCCTCCAGGTTCTCCGCGCGTTGGTGATCCCGGAGTACGGTTGGCAGTCCCACCCCGCCGTGCGCATGTGGATGGGCCACGTCCCGGCGCTCACCATGTACGGCCTGGCCATGGCTGATGAGTGGATTGCGCGTGGGCACCCGGATAACACCCGCACCAACATCACGGAGTTCGCGCCTCAGGCTGCCCACCCGGATTACGCTTCCAGGATCATCATGCCGCCGTGGCTTGGACACGAGGACCTGCACCTCAGCCACCGTTCCAAGCTGATCACCAAGGATCCAAAGCACTACTCCCAGCTCTTTCCCGGCACTGAGGAAAAGCTTGAGTATGTGTGGCCGGAACCCAAGCATGAGTTCCACCCGGAAGACCCGGAAGAGGATCGCCTGTTGATTCTGCGCGCCAACGTTGATGACCTCCGCCCGGAGCAGCTCACCACCGTCGCCATGCCGCCGCATGGCAAAGCACGTGCCGCGGCCCCGGCAGACCCCGACGAGTACCAGTTTGTGTACGCCGAGGAGAAGTCCCGCCGACAAGTGGGTGGACCCAAGAAGCGCCCGGTGGTGCAGAAGGAAAAGAAGCCCACGCGCAAGCGCCAGGCACAGGAGCAGGCCTTCAACACCCTGCCTGGCAAGACCGAACTCGCTGTGCCTTTTGACGATGGCCAAATCTTCGCTGTTGGTCTGATTCAGGGCCGCCCCATCACTGTTGATGGCCGCTTCGCACGCAACTTCGAGGTCACCAACGTGATCAAGCGCACCGACTTCGACTACCCCGCACTGCTTCAGGATCCCCGGGTCTTCTTCCCGGTCCCGGCGCCTGCGCCTGCGCAGTAGCGGTACTTTTCACCAGCATACGACGGCGGCAGCCGGGTTCTAGCCCGCTTTGATGGGCAGGCCAACATCTCCCCGGCCCGAAAGCTCGAGCAAGCGGGC
>NZ_JAMOIT010000027.1:0-52653 GCF_023656375.1 Paenarthrobacter sp. TYUT067 | reverse complement strand
CGGTGCCGATGAAGCCAGTTCCCCAACGTGCTCTCCTTCACCCCGAGCTCGTCAGCGACTTGCTTCACTGAACGATCCGAGGACAACACCAGCTGCACAGCTTCCTCACGGAAAGCCGCATCATATTTTCTTCTAGGACCAGTCATTCTGAAGTCGATCTCCCATCAACCTGTCTCAGAAAACCATACGGCCGCAATCCCTCTCTCACATCCCGCGGGTTTGGGGCGATCCCTCTCTCACATCCCGTCGGTTGACGACGCCGGCTCGTAGCCTATGAGCCAGCGCAGGCCGTGGCGGTCCACAACCTGGCCGTCTGATGCACCCCACGGTTTTGGCGCGAGCGGGTCCACGATCCGGCCGCCCTCGGCGAGTTTGTCGAACCATTCGTGGAGAACGTGGGGATCGGCTGCTCCAAGCAACGAGAGCATGGCCCCTTCGATCTGTACGGTCTTCTCGCCAGCCGCTGCGTCAGATCCGCTGAGGGAGACGACTCCGCTGAGGACTCCGTGGGCAATCGCTTCCGGTGGCCCGTCCGTGCGTCCAAAGTCCCGGTACGAATGCAGGGACAGTTCACCACCGAAGACTTCGGCGTAAAAGCCAAGAGCATCTCGAGCTGAGCCGGGAAAACTGATGTAGAGGTGGGGCGCCGTCATGAACCAAGCTTACAAAAGTGCCAGGGCGCGAGGGATGTGAGAGACGGTTGGGTTTTTGGGGGTGGGATGTGAGAGACGGTTGGGTGCAAGGGGCGCGGAATAGACCTAGCCTTCGCTGCGGAGCCCGGGTTCTTTTTGCAGCCCGGTCAGGCCGTTCCAAGCCAGGTTGACCAGGTGCGCGGCAACGGCGCGCTTGTCCGGCGTACGGCTGTCGAGCCACCACTGGCCGGTCATCGCCACCATACCGACGAGCATCTGCGCATACATTGCTCCGTCTGAAGCGCTGAATCCACGGCGCGCGAATTCGTCGGAGAGAAGATGTTCCACGCGGGCGGTGACGTGGGATAGCAGAGTGGAGAAGGCGCCCTCGGGCTGCGAGGGCGGGGCATCACGCATGAGGATCCGGAAACCATCCGTGCGGTCTTCGATGTATCCCAGAAGGGCCAGGGCGGCGCGTTCAACCAGTACCCGGGGCTTGGCTTCAGTGCTGAGGGCCTCGGTGATGGAATCCAAAAGGATCCGGAACTCGGTCTCCACCACCTGCCGGTACAGGCCTTCCTTGGACCCGAAGTGCTCGTAGATCACGGGTTTTGAAACGCCGGCTGAGGCGGCGATTTCCTCGATGGTGGTGCCGTCCAGGCCCCGGGCGGCGAAGAGTGCGCGTCCTATGCCTATGAGCTGTGATTTGCGCTGCTGCCCGGTCATTCGTACGCGCGCTGCCGGAGCAATGGTGGCGCGTGCTGCGGCCTCGGACACAGCAGCCGGCCGGGGGAGTTCAGTGCGGTTGCTCACCTGACCATCATGCCCTAAGTAGGCTGGGGAAGGGCTGATGGGCGGGCTGCATGAGGGTGGAGGAACCAGTCACGGAGCAGACGCGGGGCGGTCAAGTCGCGAAGCACAGGGTGGTCATGGCAAACTAGTTTCTTGTGTGTGCATCCCGGTGATCCGGGAAACCCTCCGGGCCGCAAGATTCGGGGGACGAAAGCATGCACGGTCCGCTCTGGTGTAATGGCAGCACCCCGGCCTTTGGAGCCGTGGAGTATAGGTTCGAATCCTATGGGCGGAACGGTCGGAAAATGCGCTCCTTCTCTGTACCTGTAGCGGCTCTCACGGTGCCTGGGTCCATTGTTGGATTGCAGCATTCCGAAGCCGGGTTACCCGGGACATACCGAGCAAGGAGAGCCAGTACGTGAGCCCCGAAACCATCGGTCCCGCAGCGGTGATCGTTTTGGCCGCAGGTGCCGGAACGCGCATGAAGTCGCGGACTCCCAAGATCCTTCACGAAATCGGCGGCCGCTCCATGGTGGGCCACGCTCTTCTTGCCGCACGTGCCATTAATCCCCTGAAGCTGGCCTTGGTGGTCCGCCATGAGCGTGACCGCGTAGCCGAGCATGTCACAGGGCTTGACCCGGAAGCGCTGATTGTTGACCAGGACGACGTTCCCGGCACCGGCCGCGCAGTGGAAGTAGCGCTCAAGGCCTTGGATGCCGACGCCGAGCTTTCCGGCACGGTAGTGGTCACCTACGGCGATGTTCCGCTGCTGACTGGCCAGCTCCTTGGCGAACTGGTGGCAACCCACGAGGCTGAGGGCAACGCTGTCACAGTGCTGACCGCAGTGCTGGACGACGCCACCGGTTACGGCCGGATCCTGCGCGCCGAAGACGGAACCGTCACCGGTATCCGCGAACACAAGGATGCCAGCGAAACCGAACGGACCATCCGCGAAGTCAACTCGGGCATCTACGCTTTTGATGCCGCCGTTTTGCGCACTGCGCTGGCGAAGGTCACCACAGACAACGCGCAGGGCGAGATGTACCTAACTGACGTCCTGGGCTTGGCCCGCGACGCAGGCGGCCGGGTGGCCGCCGTCGTCACTGAAGACCGCTGGCAGGTTGAAGGGGCGAACGACCGCATCCAGCTCTCTGCCCTGGGTGCCGAGCACAACCGCCGCATCATCGAATCCTGGATGCGCGCAGGGGTAACCGTGGTGGACCCCGCCACCACGTGGATCGACGCCACCGTCACCCTTGACGAAGACGTCCGCCTGCTGCCCAACACGCAACTGCACGGTTCCACCACAGTGGCGCGTGACGCCGTCGTGGGTCCCGATACGACGCTGACCGACGTGAACGTGGGTGAGGGTGCGAAGGTGATCCGCACGCACGGATCCGGTTCCACGATTGGCGCCAAGGCGAGCGTGGGGCCTTTCACCTACCTGCGCCCCGGCACTGTCCTTGGCGAGACCGGGAAGATCGGTGCGTTCTACGAAACCAAGAACGTCACCATTGGCCGTGGCTCCAAGCTGTCCCACTTGGGCTATGCCGGTGATGCCGAGATCGGCGAAGACACCAACATCGGCTGCGGCAACATCACGGCCAATTACGACGGCGAGAAGAAGCACCGCACGGTGATCGGCTCGGGCGTCCGTACAGGTTCCAACACGGTCTTCGTAGCTCCCGTGACCGTGGGCGACGGAGCCTACAGCGGCGCCGGGGCCGTCATCCGCAAGGATGTTCCCGCGGGCGCACTGGCCCTGAGCCTGGCCGCACAGCGGAACGCTGAAGGTTGGGTCGTTGCCAACCGTCCGGGCACTGACTCCGCAAAGCTGGCTGAGGCTGCGCACGAGTTGACGTCCGCCTCCACATCCTCACAATCCCCGGCAACCACAGAAGAGGGCAAATAGGCATGAGCGAAATTACCGCACACGGCGAGAAGAAACTGATTCTCGCCGCCGGAAGGGCGCATCCGGAGCTGGCGCAGGAAATCGCGAAGGAGCTGGAGACCGAGCTCCTGCCGATCGACGCCTACGACTTCGCCAACGGGGAAATCTACGTCCGTTCGGCCGAGAGCGTCCGTGGCACTGATGCCTTCGTCATCCAGGCCCACCCGGCTCCGTTGAACAACTGGCTGATGGAGCAGTTGATCATGATCGACTCCCTCAAGCGGGCCTCGGCCAAGAGGATCACGGTAGTTTCCCCGTTCTACCCTTACTCCCGCCAGGACAAGAAGGGCCGTGGCCGCGAGCCCATCTCCGCCCGCTTGGTTGCCGACCTCTACAAGACTGCCGGCGCGGACCGCATCATGTCCGTTGATCTGCACACCTCGCAGATCCAGGGCTTCTTCGACGGCCCCGTTGACCACCTGATGGCCATCCCGCTGCTGGCTGACTACATCCGCACCAAGGTGGAAGCTGACAACATCACTGTTGTTTCCCCGGACACCGGCCGAGTCCGGGTTGCAGAGCAGTGGGCAGAGCGCCTGGGCGGCGCCCCGCTCGCGTTTGTTCACAAGAGCCGCGACCTCACCGTCCCCAACCAGGCCGTTTCCAAGACCGTTGTTGGCCAGGTTGAGGGACGCACCTGCGTGCTGATCGACGACATGATCGACACCGGTGGAACTATCTCCGGTGCCGTCCAGGTCCTGAAGAACGCCGGTGCCAAGGACGTCATCATTGCCTGCACCCACGCTGTCTTCTCCGATCCCGCAGCCCAGCGCCTTGCCGACTCCGGTGCCCGTGAAGTTGTGGTTACCAACACCCTGCCTATCCCGGCTGAGAAGCGCTTCCCGTCGCTGACGGTGTTGTCGATCGCTCCCTTGATTGCGCGCGCCATTCGTGAAGTGTTCGACGACGGTTCGGTCACCAGCCTGTTCGACGGCAAAGCCTAACGCCGGACTGCTGACTTAAGCGGGCCATCTGCCGCCTTCGGGCGTGCGGGTGGCCCGTTTTCTTTGGTCGTTTTCAGAAAGAGTGCGATCCGCTGCTAAACTTCTGGGGATACCTTGGCGAGGGAGAGCACATCCGGTCCGCATTATGTGGATCAGGGTTGCGGGTCTCCGTTATCGACTGGGTCTGCATCTCCTTCAACACAGGCGGAACGGCTGCTCGGCGGCCGATCTCAGCCGGGCGTAGAAGATCTCCAGACCTCCGCCCTTGCTGATAGACCAGCCCGGACTTTCCGGGTGACACAGTAATCAAGGAGTACACATGTCTGAGCAGAAGCTCACCGCAGAACTGCGCACCGAATTCGGCAAGGGTTTCGCCCGCCGTGCACGTATGGCCGGCCAGATCCCGGCTGTCATCTACGGTCACGGCGCAGAGCCGATCCACATCAACCTGCCGGGCCGTGCCACCACGCTGGCAGTGCGCGTTTCCAACGCCCTCCTCGCGATCGACGTCGACGGCGAGCAGCACCTCACGCTCGTCAAGGACATCCAGCGCGATCCCGTAAAGCAGATCATCGAGCACGTTGACCTCCAGACCGTGAAGGCCGGCGAGAAGGTTACCGTCGACATCGCCGTCCACGTTTCCGGTGAAGTTGCTCCGGGTGCCGTTGCCAGCCTCGAAGCCACCACGGTTTCCCTCGAAGCAGAAGCAACCCACGTTCCCACCGCCGTCGAGGTCAGCATCGAAGGCCTCAAGGCCGGCGAGAGCATCCACGCCTCTGACCTGGTCCTGCCGAAGGGTTCCACCCTGCTCACCGAAGGCGACACCCTGGTTGTCCGCATCGCTGAAGCCGCTGGCTCGGAAGAAGAAGAAGACACGGAAGCTGCTGCCGAGTAGTCTTCTGACTGTTTGAGGCTTACGCCGTTCAGTGGCCGGGCACCCTTGGGTTCCCGGCCACTTTCTTCTTTGCCGTCCACCGTTTCGGCTGAACCCGCACACACTCCTAGGATGAGACCATGACTGACACTTGGCTGATTGTTGGCCTCGGCAACCCCGGCAGTGAGTACAGCAACAATCGGCACAATGTTGGCCAGATGGTGCTGGATGAACTTGCTTCCCGCATGGGTGGGAAGTTCAAGGTGCACAAAGCCCGGGCCCAGGTGGTTGAGGGGCGACTCGGTATCGGGGGTCCTCGCGTGGTGCTTGCCAAGCCCATGACGTACATGAACGTCTCTGGTGGACCCGTTGCAGGACTGTGCAACTTTTTTGACATTGCCCCGGACCATGTCATCGCAGTCCACGATGAGATTGATATCCCTTTTAACACAGTCAAGCTAAAACTTGGCGGTGGCGAGGGCGGCCACAATGGCCTGCGGGACATTTCAAAAGCACTCGCCACCAAGGATTATCTGCGCGTCCGAGTAGGCGTTGGCCGGCCACCAGGACGGATGGAGACAGCCGATTACGTTCTCCGCGATTTCGCTACCGCGGAGAAGAAGGAACTGCCGTTTCTCCTGGACGAGGCAGCTGACGCCGTGGAACTGCTCATGGACCAGGGCCTGCTCGCGGCGCAACAGAAGCACCACCCCGCCAAAGCTTGAGCAAATCTTGAGGAAAGCCTGAGGAAAGCCTGACGGTCCCGAGGACCTTTAGCCCTACAAACTGCGGGCGCCCGACGGTAGTGTGCATGGTACGCAGGTAAGCGGTGGGGGACTACCGCGAATGTGTAGCTAAGGATGCGGATGTCGGCGGAGTTGCTAAACAGGAGCGGTGGAGGCGCAGCGAGGGCTGCGGCTCCCGATCTGTTGGGCGGCCCAACAGACCGTCAAACATGGTCGCTGTTGGCCCGGAGCCACGATTTGTCCAAGGCGAGCAAGCATCTGGAATCACCCGATTCCTACGGCGTGGTCCTCACGGGGGAGCGGGGGATCGGAAAGTCGGGCCTGGCGAGGGCCGTGGTGTCCTCACTCGGCCCCAAAGTCCACAGCCTCCAGCTGCGTAACACTGTAGCCAGCGGTCAGACCCCCTACGGATGCCTTGGCTTCCTGCTTGCCCGGCTGCCTTCGGAGGCCGTGGGTTCGCCCACCGGCATACTGCACGCGGTCACCAACCTGATCAGGTCAGAGGCCGCCGGCCGGGAGACCGTGTTCATCGTGGACAACGCCGGCGGCATGGATCCCATGAGCACCGGGGTGCTGCTGAACCTTATGGCTACCGGCACCGCAAAAGTCATCGCCACCGTCCAACGCGCCAGTGACCTCCCCGCCGATTTCCACCGGCTGGTCCTTGAAGGAGTGCTGGGCGAGGTTCATCTGAACACCCTCAGCGAGGAACAGACCAAACAGGTCCTCGGCTCGGTTCTTGGCCATTACGTTTCTTCAACCCTGGTGGGTTCACTGCACTCGGCAGTGGGCGGCAACCCCATGCTCCTGCATGCTCTTCTTGAGGAGCAGCGGCATTCGGGCAACCTGGTCCTCAACGACTCCGTCTGGACACTGCGTGATCGGATCAATCTTGAGGGTGCCACGGTGGTGGAGGACTTTGTCCGTTCCAGGCTGGCGCGCGAACCGCAAGCCAGCAGGACCGTCGTCGAAATCCTGGCCTGCGCGCAGCGCGCAACGTTACTGGATCTTGCAGCGATCTTCGGCGCCGACGTCCTGGTGGACATGGAAGAGGCGGCACTGCTGACGATAGAAAAGACCGGTGAGCACTGGGTCTCGCTCCGGGACCCGTATGTAGGAGAAGTTGTCCGGGGTTGGCTGAGCACCCGCCGCATGCGTGAGCTGCGCCTGATGCTGCACGGTCCCAAAGAACCCGAGCTGCAGGCCTTGGCGCCGCAGGATCTCTTGAGCTATGCGGCATGGATGCACGCGTCCGAGGATGAGCCGGCGCCGTCGCCCGCGCATGCGCTTGCGGCCGGGCGGGCGGCGTTGGATGACTACGATCCCAACTTCGCTATCCAATGCACCCTGTCGTTGGACCCTCAGGACAGTGAATGGGTGCCCGGACAGCGTCTGAAGGCTGCGGCCTACCTTATGCTGGACCTGCCACTGCATGCGGCCCAGGCCCTGGATGAAGTGCCCGAATCCCGCATGAGTGCCTTGGACCCCTTGGAGTTCGCTGAAGTCACCGCAGCAAAATGCCAGGCAATGACGTGGATCGACGGACGGTCCGGTATGGTGCCGGGAGTGATCGCCGCCTGCTTGGAGACGCTCGAATCCAAGGCCAAGGACTATCCCGCGCAGGCCATGGCAAAGGCGCGTAACCGCCTGCAGCTATGTAATTACGAGTACAAAACCTTCACTGGTGAGTACGCCGCCATGATTGAGGACTTGGAAGCCGAGCAGGCCAAGGATTCCTCGGAGGACCCTGAACACTGGCTCAAATCCTCCTTCTTCCTGATTGAGGCCCGCTGCATGCTGGGCAGGGAACTGGAGGCGCAACAACTTGCTCGAACCGTTTCACGGCACTTGGGGGACGTGGACCGCCCGGCACAGTTGGAGGAATCCTTCGCCAAGCATGCGTTCCTGGTGCTCCTGCTGTCCGGCCAATGGCGCAAATGTATCGAACTGATGCGCCGCACGCCCTCGGGCTCCTCACGCCTCCAATACAGGGGCGCGCTCACCGAACTGGGAATTGGGCTCGCATTCGCATACGCAGGTAAGCCAGCCAGCGCAATTGAACCCCTGCGATCGGCCGTCGCCCAGCTCGAACTGCGGCCCAGTATGAACATGAACAAGGTTGCTTACGCAGCCACCGCTTTTGCCTATGCTCAATTGGGCAATTCCGTGGAGGCCGGCCGATACCTTGACTTGTTCCGCACCTGCAGGGGAGTGGGGACCTTCTTCTCCGAATCCGTGGCTGAGTTTTGTGCAGAGATGGCCGGGCGCTGGATGGGAGACCCGGACGTGAAGCAACGTCTGTTGGCCCGGGTGCGGAACGACATGGAGCAGCAGCGGTTCACCACCGCCGGCATCAACCTTTTTGGGGCCACAGTGGAAGGCACGGATGAGGAATACCGGCTGCTGGAAGACATTGCCGGCCGACGCCAAGGACCGTTGGCCAAGATCTCCGGTGACCTTGCACGCGGCGCCCTGACGAAGAGCTCGCGCTCGCTGCTTGCGGCAGCAGACGCCGCAGCGGCACTGGATCTGCTGGTGGTTGAAGCCCGCTGCGTGGCCATGGCGCTTGACTTCGCCAGGGACGCCGGCGAGACCACGGCGGCCCGAACGGCACAGCTGCGGCTCGAAAGGTTGGAGCATTCCGTCCCGGCGTTACCGATCCAGCCACGCAGCGACGCGCCGGTATTGACCGAACGGGAACGCCAGATTGCTAAACTCGCGGGAAAGGGTGTCAGCAACCGCGAAATCGCGATGGATATTGGGGTGTCTGTGCGAACTGTAGAAGGTCATCTGTACCAGGTGTTCACCAAGCTCGGCGTATCGTCTCGGGGCGAGCTCAATGGGCTGCTGTGAACTGCGGCGTGCAACTTCCGTAGCCCCGGCGCGGGTTGCCCATGAGGGCTGAGCACCTTGTAGGCCGGGACGCGGAACTCGAACTGGCCATGGAGATCCTGAGGCAGGAAGGCGCCGGGGCTGTGCTTCTGGTTGCCGATTCCGGAATTGGCAAGACCGCCCTGGCAGCCGAAATCGCCGCCCGCCTGGCTGGGGAGATGGTGGTGATGCAGGTTCACGGGAGCCCTGCTTTGTCCGCGGTTCCCTATGGAGTCCTGGCTCCCTATCTGCTGGATCTTCCCGTGGAGCAGGCAACCTCGCCTGTGGCGATCCTGCGCGAGTTCTGGTCCCAGTTCGAGCAACGGCGTGGCGGGGAAGGTGCCCGCCTGCTGCTGATCGTGGACGATGCCCACGATCTCGATGAAGGTAGCACCCAGATTTTGGCCGAGCTGGTCACCGCCGGATGGGCGCGGCTGGTAGCCACCAGCAGGCCCAGGCCCGGCTTGCCTGCGGCGTTGCTGCAACTCTGGTATGACGGATTGGCAGAGCGCTTGGAGCTCCATCCGCTGGATCAGGTCACTGTTACGGAGCTGGCGGAAAAGACCCTTGGGGGAGCGGTCATGTCCAGTGCGGCCGAAGCCCTGCACGCCATGTCCGAGGGCAACCCCTTGCTGCTTCACTGCCTCCTGGAGGACTCCAGGACTGATGGAAACCTGGTCCGTCGAAACGGAGTGTGGCTCCTGACCCGTGCACTTTCCGGGGGCGGGGAAAACCTTGCCGATGTAGTCCGAAACAGGGTCCTGCGTACCAGCGAAGCCGAACGGGAGGCGATGTACGTCATTGCCTTATCCGAGCCCGTCCCTGCCGCGGTGCTGGATACGCTGGTAGGCAGGGACACCGTACGGGCGTTGATGGATAACCGGCTTGTGGTCTCTGCCAACGGACCCGGCGGGCCCCTCAGGATGTGGCACCCCATGTACGGTGAGGCGCTCCGGCAGATCGTTTCGCCCGCCCGCAGCCTGCAGATCCGCCAGCGCATGGTGCAGCAATTTCCAGGAGAATCGTCCACGGAGGAGGGCCTGCTGCGCATGGTGGGCTGGGCCCTGGACTGTGGTGCCGACGTCGATGATGAACGGCTGCTGCAGGCAGCCTTCCTGGCCGCCAAGACGCTCCAGTACCCGCTGGCATTAGCGGCGGCTGCCAAGGTCCGCTCGGAGGAGTTGCGCCCGCGGGCACGCGCCGTCATGGCCATGGTCAAATACAACGACGGCGACTACCGCGGTGCCGTCCGACTGTTGGAGGAAGGCTCCGGGTTCCTGGATGCTGACGCGGCCGGCCCCGTGGGCGCAGGCCTGCTGTGGGCTGCCGCGCGCGCCGCCGCGGGAGACTCGCCGGCTGACATTGTGGCTGATGCCTGGGCCGCGGCAAAAGCCCTGATGGGTGAGCGGGAGTCGTCGGATTCTGTGCTCCAACGGGTCGAAGGGCACGTCCGGGCAGTGGAATTGGCGGTCCTGGCCAGTGACGGCCACTACGAGGAACTCCGCGAGGGCCTGGACCGGTTTGCCGAGAAGTTTGCAACGGATGGCCCCGATCTTGCCCTGAACCGGATATTCCTTCGTGCGATGCAGTGCGAGCTGTTGACGGTGGAGGGCCAAGCCGTGGAGGCGCTGGACGCCGGGCGTGAAGCTTTGCTGCTGTTGGACGAGCACCACCATGAGATTCTCTACATCAGCGACTTCGTGCTGCTGCGCTACACGCTTGCCGCCTTGGAGGCTGGAGACTGGGAGGCAGCCGGGACTGCCCTGGACCGGTACGGTGCTGCCACGGCCAGGGGGCTGATCTATTTTGGCGGTGATCTTGAGGCGCTCAAAGGCTTGTCATTGCTGCGTCAGGGCCGATTGGAGAAGGCCGAGGAACTGCTGACGCCCGCCGTCGAGGCTCTCCGCGTCAGGGACCCGCTGCAGCTGCGAAGCCTTGGAACGGCCCTTGCCTTCTACGCGGCGGCCAGGTCCGGCAACGCATCGCTGGCCAGCCGACTGGAGAGCGAGCAGTGTGGTGCTGCCGCCGGTGGTGCCTACGTTGAGGCCCTTGCGGAGCTGTTCCGCCTTGCTGGCGAGGAACTTCTCAGCAAGGGCACCGGGCTGCCGAAACTTAGTGGTCTACCGGAATCGGGTCATCTTCATCGGCTGCCGGGCATTCTGCTCCAAAACCTGGTCCTCAGGGCTGAAGCCGGGGACGTCCAGGCCTTGGAGTCAATCCAGGAAACGGCGTCGTCGATGGCAGGAAGCTGGGCAACCGGCTGGCAGTCCCTGGCGGCGGCGCAGTTGCGCGGTGAGGGCCAAGGGCTGGTGAACGCAGGCAACCTCCTGGCAGCATCCGGGATGCCCGGGCCGGCCGCCGTAGCGTTCGACAAAGCGGCTGTGACTTTCGACGCCGAAGGCAAACGCCCGGAAGCGCGACAAGCTGCGGTACTGCGGGATGTCAATGAGGCAACCCTGGGCGACGCCCTGGTCCACGACCCCCAAACCGAGGCGGACCGGTCTGTGCCACTGACCCGACGCGAGCAGGACATTGTGGCATTGGCTGTTTCGGGCCTGACCGACCGTCAAATTGCCGAGAAACTCATGGTTTCGGTCCGGACCGTGGAAGGCCACTTGTACCGGAGCTACGCCAAACTGGGTATCCGCAGGCGGGAAGACCTGGGTGCTGCCGTCCGTCACTGACGACGCCGCCTGAGTACCTGCAAAATCGCCGTTAAAGCAGCTGCCCTTGGAATCGCGCGGGATTTAACCAATCAATGGAGTAATGCGCGGGTATTTCGTGTCGCAACCAAGTAGTGCCCTGTCCGGGGACTGAGTACAACAGAGTACCGGCGGGAAAAAAGCGGCCCACTTTTCGAGTACCAACTACTGATGTACGGCATGTTGCGCCCCGGCAGTATTGATCTTGGAAGAACGGTTCAGCCCCAAGCATCACCGGGATTCCGGAAATCGCATCACCCGCATCGGAGGTCTCTTGAGCCGATGCTCCGGCCATCGAAAGGTGGTCCGGCCCTGTACGAAGCCGGCGGCGACAGAGTCTTCTGAGACCGAGACTCTCCCCCCAGCCGCCGCCGGCTTCTAGGACAGGGATCCGCGCACCGCGGAACCCAAAAACCCTTCCCGGATCATGGGACTGCTGCTATTGGAGTGTGCATGTTGCCGGACCCTTGGCTGGACGAAGACACCGTCACAGCCGGTCTGAGGCCATCAACATTTCCCGATAGAACGCAACTTCTAAACCTCATCCTCTCGGCAGTCCCGTCCCCGTCCACCAGCGGCATCGTGGTGGTGGGAGAGCGGGGCTCCGGAAAGAGCCACCTTCTTCTTTCCGTCAAAGAGGGACTTCCCGAGACCGTCGACGTCCGCACCTTCAGCGGAAAACCGGAACGCCGGGCCCTTCAATTCGGCGCTTTAGGCGCCGTTTCGGCAACGGCAGGGGCAACGGCAGGGGCGGCGGCAGCGGCCGACGAGGCCGTGGCGCCGGGCCTGCACGTTCTCCGGGCCCTGACCAGTACTCTGGGGCCGGCCGACTACTTGTACACACCCTCACGCGGACGACGCCGGAACAAGCGGCACGTTCAACCGGCACGGCCGCAGCTGGTCCTGTTGGTGGACGACATCCACTACATCGATCCGGCCTCACTGGCGGTCCTGCTGCAACTCATTCCGGGCTTCGGTGCCACCTTGGTGGCCACGGCGGAAAGCCGACACCCCCTCCCGCCTGATCTTTACCAGCTCTGGGAAGACGGCTTCCTGGAGCAGTACTTCCTCCCACCCTTTACCTTCAGTGAGGCACACGCTTTGTGCCAGTCCATCCTTGGCGGGCATGTCCAGCGACGCGCGAGCAGCCTCCTTGCCGCAATGAGCGGTTTCAACGTGGGATTGCTGTGCCTGGCGGTCGACGACGCGCGCCGCTCCGGGTTCCTGGTCCGGGTTGATGGTTACTGGACCATCGATGTCCGGGCCCGCTGTGAATGGCCCGGCGTGGTTGAGCATGTCCGGGCGGAGAACATTTCGCGCCCCCCTGAAGAGCGCCAGGCGCTCGAACTCATCGCGCTCTCAGAGCCCGTGGCGCTTGAGGTGGTGGAGCGTCACTTCGGTCAGAAAGCCATTGAACATCTCCTCACCAATCACCACATCAGGCTGCTGCCAGGCTCGCCCCCGCTGCTCAGCACAAGTTCCTGGCTGCGCGGGGAGGGGACCAGGCTGTCCGTGCCGCGCTCGCGGAGCATGGCCCTTCGGCTGGGCGTGGAGGAACCTGAGCTGACTACGGAGACGGCGCCTGCCCTGCTGCGATGGATCACGTGGACCCTGGACTGCGGGCTGAGCCTCTCCGACGAACTTCTCCTTGCTGCCGCACCCGCCGCTGACAGGCCGTCCACCGCCGAGCTTGCTCTGAGGGCCGCCTCGGCAGTGACGGGCGAGGATCACCTGGACGAGGCCAGACTGGTCAGGGCGCGGGCATTGATCGCCGAGGGCCACCTCCAGGAAGCAGGTCCGGAACTTCGGCAGCTGGCAACCGCAGGCGGGATCCCTGAAGTGAAGATCGATGCCGCGCACCGGTTGCTGGCTCTGGGGCTGCTGGGTGCTGCATCCCTACCTGCCGGGTCTGAGTTCACCCATCAGCGGCCGGGGGAGCCCACTGACGCCGCCCTATTGATCATGAACAATGTGCGCGAAGCCGAGCGTCTGCTGCTGTCCGGGGCCGCCCCGGAAGCCTTGAAAAGGTCAACAGCAGCCATGGAAGCCATCAACGCCGATCCCACCTTGAACATGTTCCTGCCGGGGGTACTGCTCCGGCACGTGATGGGCCTGCGGTACAACCTGGCCTGGGAACCGGCGGATCCGCTGGTGGATACTCCCGCCCATTACACCCTGCCGATGCACCTCTCGGCGTGCCTGGACGTCGCCCGCGGTTACGTCCAGCTCAGCCAGGGACTCCCGCGTGCAGCCCGTGCCACCTTGGAACCGGTCCTGGCAGAACTGCACGACGCCGGTCTGCCGCCAGTCCTTGCTCTGGCTGCGGCCCTGCTGGCCTACTCCGAGGCGCTGTGCGGGAACACCCGGCAGGCTTTGGCCAAGGCCCGGCAGAGCATGACTGCGCAGGAAGCCGCCGGGGTGTCCGTTCAGCATGACTCCGACCAAGCAGCAGGACATTCAGCGGATCCGTCCGGACTCTTCACTCAACATGCTCTGGGGGCACAGCCTGGTCTGTTGTCGCAACTCGCTGCCGTGTACGTCGCAGCGGCGCAGGACCAGGTTGCCGGGACGTCAACACACCTGATGGCTCTGGCGGAACATGTGCACGCCCAAGGCAGCATCCTGATGGAGGCAGAGGTGTTCTCCCTCCTGACACTTAACCCGGCCAGTGCCGCCGTCGACGATCCCGCGATCCAGCGACGCCTTGGCGCGCTGGCAGCAACTGTTCATGGTCCGGGCGGGGCAGCATGGGGGACGTTTGCAGCCGCCCTGGTGGGCAACGACCCCAAAGCACTTGAAGCGGCGGGCCGGAGCCTGTCCGCGGACCGGCAGTTTGCCCACGCCGCCCTGTGCTATTCCCGGGCCGCAGCGGGTTACGAGGCCAGGACCCGGGCTGCCGCCAGCCGCCGGGCCTCGGTGCTCCTGGGGAGGCTCCGGGCCGCCTTCGATAGCGGGATGGTTCCACCGCTGGGCTGGGTGCCCGGGAGGGCCGGCGGCTGAACGTGCTGTACGGCACACCTGCGGCACCGCACGGCAGGGGCCACCGTGGGATAATGAGGAGTCCCTGAAGGATTTCCAAGGAGCGTCCCTTGACTGCCGTATCAACTCCCGCCTCACTGCAGCGATCCATGCATGCCATGGACAACGCGGAGGTGTTGCGGATCCGGAATGATTTCCCGGTGCTGGACCAGCTGGTCAACGGCAAACCCTTGATCTACCTGGACTCCGGCGCTACATCGCAAAATCCGCTCAGTGTCATCGAAGCCGAGCAGGAGTACTACGAGCAACGCAACGCCGCTGTTCATCGTGGCGCCCACCACCTTGCCGTGGAAGCCACGGAGGTCTTCGAGGACGCCCGCCAGGCCGTGGCGGATTTCATCGGTGCGCAGTACGAGGAAACAGTGTGGACCTCCAACGCCACCGAGGGCCTGAACCTCATCAGCTACGCCCTGTCCAACGCCGCTCTCTGGGCAGCACAGGGAAGGGGTGGGTCCGCGCTGAAGGACCTGGCCATCGGTCCGGGCGATGAGATCGTGGTCACCGAAATGGAACACCACGCCAACCTGATTCCCTGGCAGGAACTGGCGTTCCGGACCGGCGCCACCCTGAAGTACATCCCGATTGCGGACGACGGCACCTTGCAGCTTGATGCCGCCGCGGAAATCGTGGGGGAGCGGACCAAGCTCCTTGCCTTCAGCCACGCATCCAACGTCCTGGGCACCATCAACCCCGTCGCCGAGCTCGTAGCCATGGCCCGCCGCGTCGGTGCTTTGGTGGTCCTGGACGCTTGCCAGTCCGTTCCGCACATGGCTGTGGACGTCAAAGGACTGGATGTCGATTTCGCCGTGTTCTCCGGCCACAAGATGCTGGCCCCCACCGGGGTAGGGGTGCTTTACGGCAAGCAGGAACTCCTGGATGTGTTGCCGCCGTTCCTGACGGGCGGATCCATGATTACTACGGTCACCATGGAACGGGCCGAGTACCTGCCGGCACCGCAGCGGTTCGAAGCCGGAACCCAGCGCATCTCCCAGGCCGTTGCGCTCGCAACCGCCGTGAACTACCTCACCGAGACCGGGATCGACCGCATCCATGCGTGGGAGTCGACGCTGGGCCAGCGTCTGGTGAAGGGGCTTGAGGCAATCGAGGGCATCCGCGTCGTCGGTCCGGCCTCAGGGTCTGAAAGGATCGGCCTGGCAGCTTTCGACGTCGCCGGCGTCCACGCGCACGACGTCGGACAGTTCCTTGATGACCGCGGCATCGCCGTTCGCGTCGGTCACCACTGCGCCCAGCCGCTGCACCGGCGCCTGGGCCTGACGGCAACCACCCGCGCCAGCACCTACCTCTACAACACCACGGACGACGTCGACGCTTTCCTGGACGCAGTTTCGGGTGTCCGGGCCTACTTCCAGGCCTGACACGCGGCACAGGCCTTTGGCCGCACAGCCGTCAACCAACGATTTTCCCCAGAAGAGGCACCAAGCATCATGAGTCTTGACCAGCTGTACCAACAGATCATCCTGGACCACTCCAAGCAGCGGCACGGCAGCGGCCTCGCGGAAACGGGTGCGCCGGACGGTACATCCACCGGGCAATCGCACCAGCTGAACCCTGTGTGCGGGGATGAGGTGACGCTGCGGCTCGCAGTCTCCGACGGAACCGTTCAGCAGATCCGCTGGGACGGTGCGGGCTGCTCCATCTCCATGGCCTCAGCTTCTGTGCTTAGCGAACTTGGCGAGGGCATGTCCGTGGAGGAGCTCCACTCGGTCATCGATAATTTCCGCGAGGTGCTCCGGTCCCGCGGAAAACTACAGGCAGACCCGGAGATCCTGGGCGATGCCGCCGCCTTCGAAGGCGTGGCCCGTTACGCGGCACGCGTGAAATGCGCCATGATCTCCTGGGTTGCCGCTGAGGACGCGCTCAACCAGGCCACCGCCTAGCCTCTAGCGGAGCACGTCCGCCTTAGGCGCGGGCAAAAACGTCAGGTACGCCGTCGCCGTCGTCGTCCCGTTCTTCGTCTGCCTGCACTTGGCGGTAGCGCCGGTTGCGGGCCTTAAGCACGACGGCGGCCAGCAGCGCCGAGATCAAGGAGCCTGCCAGGATGGCCACTTTGGCGTGGTCGTTATGGGCGGAGCCGGCGCCGAAGCTCAATTCGCCGATCAGCAATGAGACCGTGAAACCGATGCCGGCCAGCAGTGCCAGCCCGAAGAGGTCGATCCAGGCGATGCTGGAGTCCAGGCTTGCGCGCGTGGTTTTGGTGACCAGGAACGTGGTGCCGAAGACACCCACGGCCTTGCCCACCACCAATGCTGCAACAATCCCGAGCGCCACGGGGTCCCTGAGGGCGGCTCCCATGCCGTCCAGTCCGCCCAAGGCCACGCCTGCGGAGAAGAACGCGAAAACAGGTACGGCAAAGCCTGCCGAGAAGGGGCGTAGTTTGTGTTCGAGGTGCTCGGCCAGGCCCTCTGCCGGTTCTCCCTTTTTGCCGCTGGCCAGGACGGGAACGGCGAAGCCCAACAGCACTCCGGCCACGGTGGCGTGGATACCGGAGGCGTGGACGAAGCCCCACGTGGCCAAAGCGAGGGGCAGCAAGAGGTACCAGCTGCGGATCCGCTTCTGCACCAGGAACGTGAAGAGGGCAAGCGGCACCAGGGCGGCCAAAAGCATGAGCGGCTGGAGCCCCGTGGAGTAGAAGAAGGCGATGATGCCGATGGCGATGAGGTCGTCCACCACGGCGAGCGTCAGCAGGAACGTCCGTAGTGCGGCGGGCAGGTGCGTGTTGATGACGGCCAGCACCGCGAGGGCGAAGGCGATGTCCGTGGCTGTGGGAATAGCCCAGCCTTTGAGCGTCTCTCCGGCTGTTCCCAGGTTGAAGAGGACGTAGATCAGGGCCGGCACCACCACGCCACCAACAGCAGCAGCGACGGGGACAACGGCTTTGGAAGGTTTACGGAGTTCCCCGGCCACGAATTCGCGTTTGAGTTCAAGTCCTGCCAGGAAGAAGAACACCGCCAGCAGGCCATCCGAAGCCCAGTGGCCAAGGCTCAATTCAAGATGCCAGGGTTCGTAGCCGATCTTGACGTCTCGGAGTGCGAAATAGCCGTCTGCTGCAGGGGAGTTCGCCCAGATGAGCGCCACCACGGTAGCTGCCAGAAGGAGTGCGCCGCCCACCGTTTCCGTACGGAGAATGGAGAGGATCCGGCGATATTCGGGGTATGTGGAGCGCGAGAAGACTTTGCTGGAGCTGCTGGAGTCGGGCTCGGGTGCTGCGGGCTGGCTCGATGGGTGGGGCACTGGGGCTCCTCAAGAGTGGGCGGGCATTCGCGGTACGGCAAAAGAACCGCCGACCAGACTTCCCGGCACACCACTACCCATCCTACCCAACTGAGTCGCAGTAGTGCGCGTTGTGAGCTCTCAGAACGCGCACTACTGCGACTCAGTTGGGTGAGGGTTAGGCGATCAGGCCCGCGATCCCTATGCCCGCCGTCGCGAGTCCGAGCACCATGGAGATGGTGACCAGCACAACGTGGACCGTGAGGAACTTGGTGGCCTTCCCGGCTGCATCGCGGGCGCGGGGGTCCTTCATGACGCGCTTGAGGAACTGCGGCCACACCACCAAGGACCAGACGCCGGCAACGATCAGGACGATCGCCAGGATTGCGGGGATCTCCACGCTAGTGGCTTTCGAGCCAGGCCTGGGCCTGCTGCGACTGGATTCCCAGGGCCTTGCCAACCATGGGCTCTGCGGCATCGGCGATCTTGCCACCGAGGAACGGAACCGAGGAGGTCACGTTGCCTTCAAGCTCGATCCGGGTGCTGCCGCCTTCGGCCACCAGACGCTGCACCGCAGAGACATCGAGCGGAGCGCCGGCGATCTTCAGGTCAATGGTGCTGGACCGTGAACCGTCGGCAGCCGGGGCTTCCCACTTCTCGGTCTGGGTGACCTTGAGCGTTTCGCCAACGAACTTGCGTGCGATGTCCGGCAGGCGCGTGGTGGGCAGCGTACGAACCGTGGTGGTGGTGAAAGCGCCGGCGGTGTCGCCGTCAACGGTGAACGATTCCAAGGAGCCGCCCACGTATTCGCTGGTGTGACGCAGGAAATCCTCGTTGACAAAGACTGCGGCTACGCGGTCAACGCTGTGGGGCAGGGTGGTGGATGCACTCAGGGCCATGGGTCCTCCGTGGATGGTTGTGGTGAAGCTTTTTAGCTCCCAACATCCTACGGTGTCTCGGTGGACACCCCGGAACCGGCCTCCTGAAGGGTGGTGGCCGCCGCGGAAATATTGCGGGCCATGGAAGGGAAGATGAACCCATGGAAAGGATAAACGCCCAACCAGTAGAGCCTTCCTGCCAAACCGCGGGGGAAGAAGATGGCCCGTTGTTTGTAGAGGCTGCCGCTGCCGTCGGGCTCTACCGACAACTCAAGCCAAGCACCGCCGGGAGCCCGCATCTCGGCCCGTAAGCGCAGCAGGTGTCCACGGTCAATCGCCTCCACCCGCCACCAGTCCACTACCTCGCCCGTGTTCAGGGTCTTGGGATGCCTGCGTCCGCGCAAGAGCCCTGCACCGCCCTGCAACTTGTCCAGCCAGCCCCGGACCCGCCACGCCAAGGGAAGGGAGTACCAGCCGTTCTTGCCGCCGATTCCCTCAATAATGGTCCAAACGTGTTCAGGCTTGGCTTCGCTGTGGAAGGTCCGTTCGTCCAAGAACACTTTGTACCCGGCCCAGTCGGGGTCGCTCGGCAGGGGATCAGCGTCAATGCCGGCGTTGGCCCACGTGGTCTCCACCTGTCCGTCCCGTTCCTTGCCCAGAGCCAAAGCGACGGCACGCCGGTAGGGCGTCAGGCCGCCGTCGGGCTGTGGAATGTAACGGTCGACGTCGTGCTCCCGCGACACCGCGTCATGCTGCAGCGACTGCACCAAGGGCAGGGACATGGACAACGGAATGGGAGTCACCAGCGCAACCCACAGGCCAGCGAGCTTGGGCGCGGGCACGGGGAGGGCGATCACCAGTCGCCGCGGGAGCCCACGCTCCACGGCGTACTTGTTCATCATGTCCTTGTATTTCAGGACGTCCCGGGACCCAATGTCGAAGGATCGGTTCAGTTTCTCCGGGATGGCAGCCGCAGCTACAAGGTAATGCAGGACGTCGCGGACGGCGATCGCCTCAACCCTGTTATTGACCCAGCTGGGCGCCGGCATGACCGGGAGCGTCTCTGCCAGGTGCCGGATCATCTCGAAAGAGGCCGAACCCGAACCGATGACCACACCGGCCTGGAACACGATGGAGTCAACCGCCGATTCAAGGAAAACCCGGCCTACGGTCTCCCGGGAACGCATATGGATGGAAAGATCCTCGTTCTCCGGGTGCAGTCCGCCCAGGTAGACAATCCTGTCCACACCCGCATCCGCGGCCGCTCCCGCCACGAGCTTCGCCATGGATTCTTCCTTGGCTTCAAATCCGCTGCCGGAGGCCATGGAGTGCACCAGGTAATAGAGCACATCCACGCCGGTCAGGGCAGCGGCCAGGCTATGGGCATCGGAAAGGCTGTCCTGGATGATCTCAACCTCGTCATGCCACGGAACATCGGCAATCTTCTGTGGCGTGCGGACAAGGACCTTGACCTTGTGGCCGGCTTCAAGGAGCCGGGGGACCAGTCGCCCGCCGATGTAGCCGGTGGCGCCTGTGACCAGTACTGTCTTGGTCTCCTGCGGGGTATTGGAATGCGTAGCTTCCGAAGGCTGCAATGGAACTCCTGTGGCTGGGGGTAGAGGTAGGCTGGAATGACCCGGCATTCATCTGAATTTCCGGGCATTTGTGTTGCCTGCCCTTGGACCCACCCTAGGAGTTTCTGCCATGAGCCTCAACGGTCTGCGCCGCGCACTGGCGGAGGACAAGACTTTTGCGCGCGTTCGCACGGAGGCGCAGCGGTCCTTCAGCGACCGGAACGCCGACTACCAGATCAGCGCCCCCCAAGGGATGCGCGCGGTGTTGCTCGCCGAAATGGCCGACGCCCTGGCTTCCGCTGGCGTCGACGGTGACAGTGCCCCCGTGGTCCTGGCAGTCACCGCAACCGGCCGTGAAGCCGAGGACCTCACCGCGGCGCTCGCCTCCTACCTCCCGGCAGAGTCCGTGGCCACCTTCCCCAGCTGGGAAACCCTCCCGCACGAACGGCTTTCGCCACGCTCGGACACCGTTGGCCGCCGCCTCTCGGTCCTGCGCCGCCTGACGCACCCGGAAAGCTCGACGGCGGCCCCCTTGCGTGTGGTGGTAGCCCCGGTTCGCGCCGTGGTCCAGCCGATTGTGGCCGGCCTTGGTGACTTGGTCCCCGTCACCTTGCAGGTGGGGCAGGAACGTTCCTTCACGGAAGTTGTCCGTGCCCTGTCCGATGCCGCGTATGCCCGCGTTGACATGGTGACGCACCGCGGCGAGTTCGCCGTCCGTGGCGGCATCCTTGACGTCTTCCCGCCTACTGAGGACCACCCCATCCGCGTGGAGTTCTTCGGAGATGAAGTGGACCAGATGCGCTGGTTCGCCGTGGCAGACCAGCGCTCGCTGTCAGCACCTGGAATTCACCACCCCACTGAGCTCCACGCGCCCCCTTGCCGGGAGATCCTGATTACCGCGTCCGTGATGTCCCGTGCAGCCAAACTTAAGGCTGACATGCCTGCCGCGGCTGACATGCTGGAGAAGATCGCCGGCGGAATCGCTGTTGAAGGCATGGAATCGCTGGCACCTGTTCTGGTGGATGCCATGGTTCCGTTCGTGGACCAGCTCCCGGCCGGCTCGCTGTCTGTGGTCATCGAACCGGAGAAGGTGCGCACCCGCGCGCACGACCTCGCAGCCACCAACGAGGAATTTCTGGAAGCTGCCTGGTCAACAGCGTCCGACGGCGGTGCGGCGCCCCTTGATCTCTCGTCCCAGGCTTCCACTGACTTGCACGCCGCCAGTTTCCGCTCGCTCACCGACACCCGCTCGGCCGCCTTGGAACATGGCGTGTCCTGGTGGTCCATCACATCGCTTGCCTCGGACGAGGACCTGGTCCTGGACATTGATGTGCTCAACATGCGTGCCCGCGAACCTCGTGGCTACCAGGGGGACGTGGCCGAGATGCTGGAGTTTATCGGCTCCCGTGTGCGTGAGCAGTGGCGTGTGGTGGTGGTGACCGATGGTCCCGGGCCCGCCCAGCGTTTGGCGGAGCTGTTCCACGATGCCGAGATTCCCTGTTCCCGCGTTGACTCCCTGGATAAGGAACCCCAGCCGGGCATCATCGAGGTGACAACCGCCGCCGTCGGACGCGGTTTTGTCCTGGACGGCCTCAAACTTGGCCTGTTGACCGAAGCTGATTTGTTGGGCCGTGCCACGGCCAGTTCCACCAAGGACATGCGCCGTATGCCGTCCAAGCGGCGGAATGCCGTGGACCCGTTGCAGCTGCACGCCGGCGACTTCGTGGTGCATGAGCAGCACGGAATTGGCCGGTTCGTGGAACTGATCCAGCGCAAGGTGGCCGGAACGTCGTCCTCGGACGCCGGGCTGCGTGAGTACCTGGTGCTGGAGTACGCGCCGTCCAAGCGCGGCGCGCCGGGTGACCGGCTCTTCGTCCCCACCGATCAGCTGGATCAAGTGACCCGGTACGTTGGCGGAGATGCGCCGGCGTTGAGCAAGATGGGTGGCGCGGACTGGGCCAGCACCAAGTCCAAGGCACGCAAGGCCGTCAAGGAAATCGCCGGTGAGCTGATTCGCTTGTACTCGGCCCGCATGGCCTCCCGGGGTCACGCGTTCGCGGCCGATACTCCTTGGCAACGCGAGCTTGAAGAGGCGTTCCCCTATGTGGAAACGCCGGACCAGTTGACCACCATCAATGAGGTCAAGGCGGACATGGAGCGGGAGATCCCCATGGACCGTCTGGTTTCCGGCGACGTGGGCTACGGCAAGACCGAAATCGCCGTACGGGCAGCCTTCAAAGCCGTCCAGGACGGCAAGCAGGTGGCGGTTCTGGTGCCGACCACCCTGCTGGCGCAGCAGCACTACGAAACGTTTACCGAGCGCTTTTCCGGCTTCCCCCTGAGGGTAAAGCCGCTGTCCCGCTTCCAAAGCAGCAAGGAAGCGAAGGAAACAGCTGAGGGCGTCAAGAGCGGCGCCGTGGATGTGGTGATCGGCACCCACCGGCTTCTGTCCAAGGATTTTCAGTTCAAGGACCTGGGCCTGGTGATTGTTGACGAGGAGCAGCGCTTCGGTGTGGAGCACAAGGAAGCGCTCAAGAAAATGCGCACCAACGTGGATGTACTGGCCATGAGTGCCACGCCGATCCCGCGAACCCTGGAAATGTCGCTGACCGGTATTCGCGAAACATCCACGCTGGCCACCCCGCCGGAGGAACGCCACCCCGTGCTGACCTACGTGGGCCCGTACACCAACAAGCAGACCTCCGCCGCGATCCGCCGTGAACTCATGCGCGAAGGCCAGGTGTTCTTTGTCCACAACCGCGTCTCGTCCATTGAACGCATCGCCGCCCAGATCCGCGAACTGGTGCCCGAAGCCCGTGTGGAAGTAGCCCACGGGCAGATGTCGGAGAGCCGCCTTGAGAAGATCATCGTGGACTTCTGGGAAAAGCGTTTCGACGTCCTGGTCTGCACCACCATCATTGAGACCGGCTTGGATATCTCCAACGCCAACACCTTGATTGTGGACGGTGCTGACAAGTACGGCCTCTCGCAGCTCCACCAGCTCCGCGGCCGTGTTGGCCGTGGCCGGGAACGTGCCTACGCCTACTTCCTGTACCCCTCGGAGAAACCCTTGGGCGAGGTGGCGTTGGAGCGCCTCAAAGCGGTGGCCGCGCACAACGAGCTCGGTGCGGGCATGCAGTTGGCCATGAAGGACTTGGAAATCCGTGGAGCGGGCAACCTGCTGGGTGGCGAACAGTCCGGCCACATCCAGGGCGTGGGCTTCGACCTCTATATTCGCCTGGTGGGTGAGGCTGTTGCCGAGTACCGCGGCGAGGCCGAAGAGAAGGCCGCGGAGATGAAAATCGAGCTGCCTGTCAACGCCCACCTGCCGCACGACTACGTACCCGGCGAAAGGTTGCGCCTGGAGGCGTACCGGAAGCTGGCTTCCGCCATCACGTACGAGGCCATCGAGGAAGTCCTGGCGGAGCTTGTGGACCGCTACGGCGAGCCGCCGCTGCCTGCCCAAAACCTCATTGCCGTGGCGCGCTTCCGGGTAGGTGCCCGCGAAGCCGGCCTGTCCGACGTCGCACTTCAAGGCAACTTCATCCGCTTCTCGCCGGCGCAACTGCCCGAGTCCAAAACCATGCGCCTCAACCGCATGTATCCGGGCTCGCAGGTGAAGCCTGCCTTGGACGCGGTGCTGATTCCCAAGCCCAAGACCGCGAGGATCGGCGGACGGGACCTCCAGGACGCCGAGATCCTTCAGTGGGCCAACAACGTCATTGAAGCGATTTTCGCTGATGTACCCGTGAAGGCTGGCTAACTGCATGATGGGAGGACATCACGCCGCGTCGGGAGCCGCGGCGTGGATTGCCATTGCCTCAACAGGCCCGTACGCCTTGGGCTGGTACCCCTTGGATTCCACCGGAATTTTGATTGGCGCCATGGCGACGGCGGGAACTGCTTTGGTGGTGGACTGGGACCACCGGCACAGCACCATCGCCAACTCGCTGCCGCCGCTGTCCAATGTGATTGCGGTGGGGATAGAAAAAGCCAGCGGCGGGCACCGACAGGGTACTCATTCGTTGTTGGGAGCTTCCGCGTTTGTGGTGCTCGCAGCCATGGCGGCCCAGTTCCAGATGGTGACCCCTGTAGGCAAGCTTTCCATCGGCGCGGGGTTGCTCTGCATGTTCATGATCAACCTGGCAGCCAAAGCCCTGAACTTGTTCCCGAAGTCAGGCTGGATCACCAACTGGCTCTTCGCTGTGGTGATGGCTGGCCTGGTGACCTGGTTCGCGCCGGATCAATGGGGCTGGCTGCCGCTGTCCATGCTCACCGGGGTGGTGGTGCACATCGTGGGGGACATGATCACCGTTGGCGGGGTGCCACTCCTATGGCCCATTGTCATCAAACCACCGAAGTTCCTGCGCAAATCCGTGATCCGGGGTATTTGGCGGCCGAATGGGGCCTTCTCCATCCCGTTGCTGGGACGGGCTGGTTCCCGCCGGGAGTGGTTGGTCCTGATACCAGTCAGTGGCTACGCCATGGTGGGCATGGGCGTGGCCGCGTGGACTCTGGCTCAACAGCATTGGCCCGGCGTGCTGGCGGCTCTGGGCGGGGTAGTGCAATTGCCGTGACAGGCCGCTAAGTCAGCAGCGTGTCCCATTGTTGGCCAGAACGTTCCCGGGCGCATCCTCAAGCATGATGGAGCCGGCGTGGCAGGTGACGTTATCTGTCACCACGATGTTCTCCAAATCGCCGTGGAAGTTGAGCCACGGGCCTTGAAGGTTGAAGAACTCGTTGTTCTTTACCGCAACGTCGCGGACCGCAGCGGCGCCGTCGTCGTAGTATCCGGTTTTGATTCCGTCCGGAGAACCCCAGAATCGGTTGCCGTCCACGGTGATGTTGTAGATCTCATGCGTCCCAACGGCCAATTGCAGGCCGGAGCCGTGCGATCCGCCGCGGACGTCGTTGTTTCGATACGTCACATCATGAACGGGTGCGCCGAGGGCCTGGGCCACGAGGCCGTCGTCGCCATCCGCCCCCTGCCGCTGGTCAACGGTGTTGCCCTCAACCAGGCCATGATGGGAATCGGTGATGTGAATGCCGTCCAGCTGATCGTAGCGGCCGCTGCTGGTCACCAGAGTGTTGTTGTTCCGGACGCAGAAATCGCTGCTGGCCACCACCGCGATTGAATAGGTGTAGGGATTGCGGGTGGTGACGCCCTCCACCAAGGCGTTGGTGGAGTGACGGACATCCACCAGGTACTCGTGCAGGCGTCCCGGGAGGTTGCCCTCCAATTCGTCACCATTTTGGTCTGCGGTGAGTTGGGCGATGGTTACGTTCTGTGCGCCATTGGTGGTGATCAGGGGGTGCCCACCGAACGGTCCCTCGAATTCCAGAAACTCCGGGCCCGCTTTCAGGACGGTTGCCGGTCCTGCTCCACGGAGGGTTACGTTGCTCTTGAGAATGAGGGGGCGCTCCAGGGTGAAGACACCGTCGGGGAGTTGGACGATCGCTCCGCCGCTCTTGGACGCTGTGTCTATGGCCTGCTGCAGGGACGTGGACGTGTCCTGCGGGTCCAGGTAGCCGCCCACCCTCCATTCTTGGACGCTGCCGGCCTTGCTTCCGTTGGTATGGCAGGGCCCGGGTTCTGCTCCCCGGGGTGCATCTGACTGACCCGGCGGTATGGGCCCACCGCAGCCTGTGAGAAGCAGTGTGGCAGCCAGGGAAAGGGCCAGCAAAAAGGAATGGCCCAGGCAGGAGCCTGGGCCATTCAACGTCATGAGCAGCGCTTAGCTTTCGCCTGCGGAGTCAGAGCGGCCAAAAACGGTCTGCGGGATCCAGAAAGCCAAGGCAAACAGGCCGAGGCACACGGCCATCGGCCACGGGTTATCCAGCGTCAGGAAGGACAGGGAGTAGATGGCGCCCAGGAAGAGCGCGATCATGACCACGAACAGCACAATGCTCTGGACGAGACTATTCTCTTTTTCAATGGGGGCGCTTGTGGCGTTCTTGGACATTCATTCCTCCTCGGCCCCGCAGGGCTCAAAATCTCTGACGGCAGCGGAAGCCTTAGTAGGCAGATGAACCCTGTTC
This sequence comes from Paenarthrobacter sp. TYUT067, assembly GCF_023656375.1. NCBI lineage: Bacteria > Bacillati > Actinomycetota > Actinomycetes > Micrococcales > Micrococcaceae > Paenarthrobacter > Paenarthrobacter sp. TYUT067. Next base: position 26,380 of record NZ_JAMOIT010000027.1, on the reverse strand, counting down.
ACCTTTGACAATGGCAATTCCGGAACTCGCTCCGATACGTGTTGCACCAGCAGCAATCATAGCCTGTGCATCAGCCAGGGACCGCACGCCACCGGAGGCTTTGACGCCCAGGTCCGGTCCCACAGTCTTGCGCATCAGTGCAACGTCTTCAACGGTTGCGCCGCCGCCATTGAAACCGGTGGAAGTCTTAACGAAGTCCGCCCCCGCTTCCACAGCGGCTTCGCACGCGATCACCTTCTGCTCATCGCTCAGCATGGATGTTTCAATGATGACCTTCAAGATGGCCTGGCCGGCGTGGACTACCTCGGACACAGCCCGGATGTCATCCACCAGCGCGCCTTTGTCATTGGCGCGGGCGGAGGCCATGTTGATCACCATATCGATTTCATCCGCGCCGTCCAGCACGGCACCCCGGGCCTCAAAAGCCTTCACGTCACTCGGCGTGGCGCCCAGCGGGAAACCGATCACCGAGCACGTGAGCACACCGGAACCCTTGAGGGCCTTGGTGACGGTTTTGACCCACACCGGGTTGACGCAGACTGACTTGAACTTGTAGTCGACGGCCTCCGCGCACACCTTGAGGACGTCAGCCTCGCTGGCCTCAGGCTTCAACAGTGTGTGGTCAATGTAGGAGGCGATATTTGCAGGGGCGACGGCTTCGTTGCTCATGGAATCCTTCCGTGCAGGGCGTGGCCGGCCCGGTGGCCGCAGGGTTGTCACTGCCCGTCAAAGGACCATCTTGCCACATGCGCCGGGGGCCTCTCCGGCCCCCGCCAGCAGCAGCTCATGCGGCCAGCAGTGCCTGCTGATCCTCTTTCCCTGCACCGAGCAGCAAGCCCGAGGCGCACAACATTGCAGAGGACTCGGCGGAGAGAAGCAGACCCAGGCGAAGACCGTCGCAGGATGCGGCATCGCCGATCGCCCAGATTCCCGGCACGGAGGTGGTGAGGTCGCGCCCCACTGAAATGCCGCCGTCGGAGGCTATTGTGAGTCCGGCGCTTTCGGCGAGGTCGTTGCGGGCAGTGCGTTCCTCGGCCAGGACCACCAAGTCGCCCTTCATGCTGCTGCCATCTTCGAAGAGGATGCCGGTTGCCGGCAGTGTGGAACCTTGAGGACGGGCGTCTGGTCCGGTGCCGGTCTCAGTGCCCGGGAAAGGCACGACGGCGGTGGGGCGGAGGGTTGTGCGGACGGGGCGGACTCCGCGGGCCCGCAACACGGCCTCAGCCTGGCCCGCTGCAGGACCGTTACCCACCAGGATTCCCAGCGGGCGGCGGCCCACCAACCGGGTGACGTCTTTGACCGCTTCGCCGATGGAAACGGCGTCATCGATGGTGGAGTAGCTCAGGCCTGATTCGGCGCCTGCCACTGGCGGAAGGGCCGGGGCCGAGCCGGTGGCGATGACCAACTGGTCGTAGGAGAACTCCATGCCGTCCACGGTGGTGACGATCCTTGCATCGGCGTCAATGAAGCTGGCCGCCTGGCCGAAGCGGACCGAGACCTGGGGGAGTTCGGCGAGTTCCAACAGGGCCTCAGGGCACTCGTCGCGGTTGCTGAGTACCGTGATGGTTCCCCGGAAGGCGCGCTGCCGGGAGTCGGACCCGCCGGCGAGTCGCCGCACCAAGGCCTGGGCCGCTGGGCCTGCGCCTGCAATGACGATGTGGTGGGAAGGTGCGGACGGGATGGCGGACATGTTTGGCCCTTTCGCTCATGTGACCTGCTGTTGTTCATCAGCGTAGGGGGCCGGTTTTTCGCGGGTGTTTCGCCGCTGTTGCCATCTAGGGCCTATCCGTAGCGTGGTGTTTACCGGCCGGTAATAACGTGCGTCACATGTGGGTCCCGCCGGGCCGGCTTCAATGCCCGTCTGGAGCGGTGATAGTGCAGATGTCATGATGGACGCATGAGCCACGTCACGTGCGATCTGACTGTTTCCCTGGACGGATATGTTGCCGGTCCCAACCAGCGGCTGGAGGAACCGTTGGGCGACGGCGCAGAGCTCCTGCACAGATGGATGTTCGAGGAGCCGGAGGCGAACGCACCCGAGATTGAGGCGATCCTGGCGGCAGGGGCCTTCATCATGGGACGCAACATGTTCGCAGGACCCGGACCGGCGGCGTGGGATAAGGAATGGCGGGGTTGGTGGGGCGATGAACCTCCGTATCACGCCCCCGTATTCGTTCTGACCCACCACCGTCGCGAGCCGCTGGAGATGGAGGGCGGCACAACTTTTTACTTTGTGACCGACGGCATTGAATCGGCGTTGGCGCAGGCCCGGGAAGCGGCTGCGGACAAAGATGTAGCGATTGCCGGGGGAGCGCAGACAGCCCGCCAGTACCTTTCAGCCGGGCTCATGGACGAGTTGCGGCTGCACATTTCACCCATGATTCTTGGTGGCGGGGAGCGATTGCTCGACGACGTGGGGAACCTGACGCTTGAGCAGACCGGGGTGCGCGGGACCGGGTTGGTCACGCACGTACGGTATCGACCCAACATAATAGGGTCATGACCCGTTCCCTCCGAGCTGTGGCCAGGGCTGCCATGGTGGCCGTGATCGTTTCTTTCCTGACGGCATGCAACGCGCCGGCGCCACTGCCCGAACAGGACCCCCCATCCATTCCGCACGACGCGGACACCGGGCAGACCATTGCTGAAGCCCGCGAGGCCATCGACGCTATTCCCGGGATTTCCGTTACCGACTTTGCGGGCGGAGGCCCACCTAATGTGAAGGGCAACACCGGTTACGCGGTGGCGTTCGACATTGAGCCCGGGTACACCGTCACCTACGGCGACTTGCTCATCGACTACATCGTCCGCAACGTGTGGGCTGTGGGCGAGGGCTATATGCCCAACACGCAGATCCAGATCTCTGCGAGCACCGCCGACGGCGAGCCATTCTTCGACCTCACAGCCGCAGCCGTGGGCTCGGCCTGGCTCAGCCCGCAAACTTCCACGCCCTCGGAGCACAACACCGTGATTATCCCGCTCAGTGCTGAGGACCCGGAGGGGGCACGGAACCTCTCCCTGTTCAAGAAAGACGGTTCCTGGCCGGGCGTCATACCGAAGCCTTTCTCCTATGACGTCACCGTCAAGAGTGGCTGATCCCACGCGACAGCCGCTCCGCGCGTTAGCGGCCCCCACGGCCGTGGTTTGCCTGAGTACAGGGCGTCGAGGACGCTAAGGTCGGCGCCGCTGACACTTGCCTTACCGCTGGCGCGTGACCTTGCGTGTCTGGCGGAACTCCTCGGGCACGTTGACAACGCCCTTCGGAACAGCAACCGTTATTCCCTTTTTGGTGACACTGGTGACCTTATGACCCAGCTGCTTGGCGTACTCAACCACGGGTCGCGAGGCAGCCCTGTTCCGGGCGATGGCGATGAGCACGATCGTGAGGAACGCGACAGTCAGCAGTCCGGGCACCACGATGGCGATCGCCGGGCTGATGAGACCGTTCAGAAGCAGGGCCGGACCGAGGAACCACAGCGCGACAGAGGACACCATAAACCCGAGAACCAACTTCTCGGAGTGTGCGTGTACGGCCTGGGCGTGGGCCAGCTCATCCGGGTAGCGTTCCTTGACCATGCGTGTGATGTCGGCGCTAAGCGCGCCACCGAGTTGCCTGGTCCGGTCGGTCATTGCTCTCCTATGTGTTCGTGCCAGAAGTTGTTCGCTTGATCTTCCCTCAAAATACTCGTCATTCGTCTCACCGCGAGAAACCATCGCCCTGAGGTGCCGAGCGAAGCGGAATGGACAGGATGTCTGGGGTCCGCTGTACACTGAATTATCGAACATATATTCGAATAAAGGTGTGTTGTGGGCGTGATAGTCGGCCCCCGCGTGATAGATGCGGGCTTTTCCCTGATGTCAGTACTGTTGGCACCTATTCCTGTGGCGGCGGGATATCCCTCGCCTGCGCAGGACTATTTTGATGGTCGGATTGATCTCAATGAGCATCTGATCAAGGATGTCACCAGCACGTTCGTGGTGAGGGTGACGGGTCAGTCCATGGAGGGTGCCGGGATCAGTGACGGGGATGAGTTGATCGTTAACCGGGCACTGGAGCCCAAGGATGGGTCCGTCGTCGTTGCTGTCCTTGATGGTGAGTTGACCATCAAAAGGCTGCGCGTCACGCCGTCGGGAGTGGTGCTGGAGGCGGACAATCCCAAGTATCCGGACATTCGAGTGCCCGCGATGTCGGAGCTGACCATTTGGGGCGTAGCCACAACGTGCCTGCATCACATTTGATTGAATCCAGCCGGTAGGGCTTCGCACCCTCTGGGTCGCCGACGCCCTCCTGGGCATCCTCTTCCCCACGCTGGCGGCCCTCGGGGAAGGCTTGGCCACGGGGGCCATCTACCTGGATTTCCGTACCACCGGCATCCCGTCTGCCCGGACTTTTCCACAATCCGGTGGGCGGGATGTTTTCTTGTCGGGGCCCGAAGGTACAGTAGAAGTATTCGAATATATGTTCGAATGCGCGGCGTGTCGTGCACTGAAACGGCGGCTCGCGTGCTAATGCCGATTTAGGGATGGAAATGTCCAAGCCAGCGCTCATGCACCGCATGCAGGAGATTGCCCATGTGGATATCAACTGCTTCTACGCCTCGGCGGAGAGGGCCTTCAACCCTGCGCTGGAGGGCAAGCCTTTGATAGTGCTGTCCAACAACGACGGTTGCGCCGTGACCCGGTCGCCCGAGGCAAAAAAGCTGGGAATCGGCCTGGGGGAGCCATGGTTCAAGCTCGCGCCACGGGCCGAGGAATGGGGATTGATAGCCCTGTCGAGCAACTACGAACTGTATGGAGACATCAGCTCGCGCGTCATGGAGCTCCTGGCCCGGTACTCAGCATGGCAGGAGGTGTACTCCATTGATGAGGCGTTCCTGGGAGTGAAGGGGCAACCGGATGACCTGCTGGAATTGGGGCGAACCATCAAGGTTGCCTGCCAACGGCATGTGGGGGTTCCCGTTTGCGTAGGGATCGCGCGCACTAAGACTCTCGCCAAGCTCGCCAATAAGTGGGCCAAGCATAATCCGGCCTTCAACGGTGTGTGCCGTTGGGACTCCGTCCCGCAGGCCCAACGCGAGGCACTCATGGCGCGGCTCTCCGTGATCGAGATCTGGGGCGTCGCCACCCGGCTCACAAGACGCCTGAACGCGATGGGGATCTTCTCCATCCTGGACCTGGTCCGGGCCGACCCTGTGGCGTTGAGGGATAAATTCTCCATCGTCATGATGCGCACTGTCTTGGAACTGCAAGGCACGCCCTGCATCCCCATGGAGGAAGAACGAATCGGGCGGGACCAACTGATTTTCTCCCGGTCTTTCTCCACGCCGATCACCACGGCCGCGGAGTTACGTCAGGTGCTCAGCGTTTACGGTCAGATGGCCAGTGCCAGGCTGGCCAAGCACGATCTTCAGGCCAAGTTGCTGACTGCCTTTGCTGCAACATCGGTCTACAACCCCAACGACAAATCGTTCCCCACTGTCAACGTCAAACTACCTATGCCAACCTCGGACCCCGTTCTGCTGACCAAGGCCGCACACGCTCTGGTTCCCAGGATCCAGGAAGGCGTCAGGTACGCCAAAGCCGGGATCATGGTCACTGACCTTCGCCCCAGCGGCAACCAGAAACCATTGGAAATCTTCGAGAACCCGCATGAAGAGCGGGGCATTGGCCCCTTGCTGGAGCAAGTCAGCAAGCGGTATGGCCGGGGCTCCATTGGTTTGGGCCATGCGGGCATCAAGGGCGGCCCGGACTGGTCCATGAAACGGGACATGCTCAGCCCCCGCTACACCACCAACTGGGACGAACTTCCCCTGGTGAAGGCGGCCTAGCGTGGCAGGGAAAACCGTGGCAGGAGACCTAAGCCCGCAGCCGGTAACCCCGCTTCACCACGGTTTCCACCAGCTTGCCGTCCGGAAGGGAGGACCGCAGCCGGCTCACCGTCATGTCCAGGGCGTGCACAGAGCCGCGCAAGTCCAACAAGTCAGAGAGAGCCTCCCGGGACAGTACAGCTCCACCCGCACCCAGCAGCGCTCGCAACAGCAGCAGGGGAGCCGGTGCAAGGTCCACCACCTCGCCGTTAATCCGCAAGCAGCGTCCGCGCAATTCGATGGTGGCGCTCTTTGTTTCCAAACGCCGTACGTGGTTCAACGAGAGATGTTCGGTGACCAGCCTGATCAGCGCACCCATGCGGTACCGGTCGGGAATCAGTGGCGTCAGCCCGGCGTCGACCAGCGGTTGTGCGGTGACCGGCCCAACGGCCGCAACAGTTACCGGACCCTTCAGGGCTTCGATGAGCTGGCGGTAGAGGCCCATTTCGTGGGCGGTGCTCCACATCGCATCCACGGCGGGGGCGCTGGTGAACGTCAGGACGTCGAGGTTGCCACCCACCACGGCTTCGATCAGCCGCGGCAGTTTGTCTTCGCCGTCGGGCTTCACCCAGCGGTACGGGGTCACGGTCAGGACCGTTGCACCGGACATGCGGAGCCGTTCCAACTGGCGGACGTCGGTGTACCCGTGCAGCTGCACAGCGACGGTCTTGTTGCGAACGCCTTCGGCCAGCAGCATGTCCACCAGGGTCGCGGTGGTTTCGTCACTGCTGATTCCGACGTCGGCAAGACCGGCCGCCCGCACGGCGCCGCGGGCTTTGGGGCCACGGACGAACATGCGGCATGCGGACAGCGTTTCCAGGAGTTGCTCGCCGATGCCGAAAGAATCTGCGGCTTCACACCAGCGGCGCATCCCGTATGCCGTGGTGGCGATGCAGATGTCCGGTTTAGCCGCGATGATGGTGCGGGTGTCCTCAATGAGGACCATATCCTCCTGAACTGGGGCGATCTTCAAAGCCGGGGCGTGCAACACGCTCGCACCGCGACGCTCCAGGGCCTCAATGAGGTCCCGGGAGCGGCGGTGCGAGGTGACGCCAATGCGGAAACCGTCCAGCGGCGCTTCTACGGCTTCGGACGCTTCCGGCGCGGCCGTAGCGTCCTGGACTTCGATGGCATGTGCAAGAGTCATGGGTTCTTACCTTCAGGCTTCAAGGAGCGAAGCCGCGAGTCGGCTCAGTTCAGCGGATGCTTCGGCATGGTTCCGGTTGGCTTCAGCAACGCGGACCACCTCGCCGATGACCAGTACGGCCGGGTTGCTGCAGCCGGTGGCCGCCGTTTCGATGGTACCGAGGTCCGCGATGGTGGTGCGCTGTCCCGGGCGGTAGCCACGTTCCACCACCGCCATGGGCATGTCCGGCCTCATCCCTGCCCGGCGAAGACCAGCGGCCAGCTGCGGCAGGGTACCGATGCCCATGAGGACCACGATCGTCCCGCCGAGGCCGGCAAGATGGGTGTGTTCCTTCTCGGTCAAGGGGGCATGGCCGGAGACCACGGTGAACATGTGGCTCACTTCGCGGTGTGTCACTGGAATGCCGGCTGCGGCGGGCACGGAGATCGCGCTGGTGACGCCGGAGATGACCCGGACGGGAACACCGGCTGCAACACAGGCCGCCACTTCCTCGCCACCACGGCCAAAAACGTACGGGTCCCCGCCCTTGAGCCGGACAACGTTCTTGCCCAGCAGGGCAGCGTCCACCATGAGCTTTTCAATGTCCCGCTGAGTTACTTTATGGAGCCCGGGCTGCTTTCCCACGTCCACGAGTTCTGCAGAGGTCAGATCGGCCAGCTCCTGGTAGGGAGCGAGCCGGTCATAAAAGACGACGTCGGCATCGCGCAGTGCGTCCACGGCACCCACGGTGAGCAGGTCCAAGGCCCCAGGGCCCCCACCCACCAGGGTCACATGGCCTTCGGCTCCGGGAGCAGGCTCAAACGCAACGGGAACTCCCGCGTCGCGGCAGCGTTCCACCAGCGGCAGCCAGCCGGCCCCGCCGTCGTCCACTACGGCCACCAGGAAAGGGCGCTCGGGCAGCTGGCCGTCACCTGGCATGCCTTCGGGGGAGCTGAGCCGGTACACGTTGGCGCCGGCCTTTTGGTAGCGGCGGACTGCTTGACGGGCAGATTGTTCATTTCCCGTAACCAGGACGTCGCGGCCGGTGAGATCAATGGTGAGCTGCATGGTGAACCCCTAGTTTTCTACGCCGACGGTTTCGCTGCGGACCGGGATGGTGGAAGCGATGAGCACGCCGCCCTTTTCCTCGTTGGTGGCCGGACGGATCTGGCCGCGCTCCGGTACGAAGGAAATGGACTCGTCCTTCTGGTTGGGGGCGTTGACGAAGGAACGGAAACGGCGGAGGCGCTCCGGGTCCTTCAGGGTCTCGGCCCACTCGTCCTCATAGGTGTCGATGTGCTTGGCCATCGCCGCCTCAAGCTCTTCAGCGATGCCCAGGGAGTCGTTGACCACTACTTCTTCGACGTGCTTGATGCCGCCGTCCAGTTCTTCCTGCCAGCGTGCGGTGCGCTGGAGTCGGTCTGCGGTGCGGATGTAGTACATGAGGTAGCGGTCGATGTACTTCAGCAGGGTTTCGTCGTCCAGGTCCTTGGCCAACAGCTGGGCGTGGGCCGGGGTGGCGCCACCGTTACCGCCTACATACAGGTTCCACCCATCGGCCGTGGCAATGACACCAACATCCTTGCCACGGGCTTCTGCACATTCACGGGCGCAACCGGAGACGCCCATCTTCAGCTTGTGAGGGCTGCGGAGGCCACGGTAGCGCAGCTCCAGCGCGATGGCCATGGCCACCGAATCCTGCACACCGAACCGGCACCAGGTGGATCCGACACAGGACTTAACCGTGCGAAGACTCTTGCCGTAGGCCTGACCGGATTCGAAACCGGCATCCACCAGTTCTTTCCAAATGTCCGGGAGCTGCTCAAGGCGGGCACCGAACATGTCGATTCGCTGGCCGCCGGTGATCTTGGTGTAGAGGTTGTACTTCTCAGCGACGGCTGCGATGACGCCCAGGCCCTTCGGCGTGATCTCGCCACCGGCGATGCGGGGGACCACCGAATAGGTGCCGTCCTTCTGCATGTTCGCCAAGGCGCGGTCATTGGTGTCCTGCAGTGCACCGCGGCCGGCATCCAAAACGTACGCGGAGTGCTGGCTGGCCAGGATGGAGGCGATGGTGGGCTTGCAGATATCGCAACCGGCGCCCGTGCCGTACTTGGCCATGATGTCTTCGAAGGACGTGAGCTCCAGGACGCGGATGGCGTCGAAGAGTTCCTGGCGGGAGAGGCTGATGTGCTCACAGAGGGCCTTGGAGACCTCGATGCCGGACTTCTTCAGTTCGCCTTCAAGGAGCTTCTTGAGCATGGGAACGCACGAGCCACACTGCGTGCCGGCCCGGGTGCAGCCCTTCAACTCACCGAGTTCCTGTACGGGGGAGTTGCCCTCGCAGGCACCGCAGCCGTTGATGGTGTCGCGAATGGTTCCGGCGGCCACGTTGTTGCAGGAGCAGAGGATGGCATCGTCCGGAAGCTCGGTCTCCGGAGCCTCGCCACCACCGGCAGCGCTCAGGTAGGCGCCCGGCTCTGCGGACAGTTCGCGGCCCAGAAGCGGGCGAAGACTCATGTACGGGGAAGCGTCGCCCACGAAGATGCCGCCCAGGAGCGTCTTTGCATCATCGGTGGTGACAATCTTCTGGTAAACGCCACGAGCGGGGTCCGCGTACACGATTTCCAGGGCGTGCTCGGTCCGGGCAAACGCGTCCCCGAAGCTGGCCACGTCCACGCCGGACAATTTGAGCTTGGTGGCGGTATCAAAGCCGGGGAACGTTGCTTCGCCACCGTGCAGGCGGTCGGCCACGATCTCAGCCATGGTGTTGGCAGGAGCAACAAGTCCCAGGCACATGCCCTCAAAGTTGGCTACTTCACCGATGGCCCAAATGCCGGCCACTTCGGTGGCACAGAAATCATTGATGACAACGCCACCGCGCTGGCCCAGGCTGAACAGCTGCTCTTCGCCTTCTGCTGCGCGGAAGAGATCGTCGCGAGGCTTGACGCCGATAGCCACGATTACCAGGTCCGCCTCAATGGTGCGGCCGTCAGCCATCAAGACTCCGGTAACATTGCCGTCGTCGTCCGTCAATACCTCGGAGGGGAAGACGCCGCCGTGGACTTCAAAGCCCTTCGCTTCGATCAACCGGCCCAGTGCCTGCCCCGCACCTTCATCCAGCTGGGTGTTCATGAGCCAGGGCGAGCCGTTGATGACAATGGGAGTGGCGCCGAGCTGCTCCGTGCCAGCCGCAGATTCCAGGCCCAGGAGACCGCCGCCGATGGTCACGGCGTTGACCTTACGGCCCAGCTTCCCGCTCAGTTCGGCGATGGCCTTATTGATGGCCCACACGTCCTCAAGTGTCCGGTAAACGTGCGTGTGCTCTGCGCCCGGGATAGGGAGTCGGGCTGCGTCAGAACCTGTAGCCACCACCAGGTGGTCGTACTCATACTTGTTGCCGGCGGCGGTGAGGACACTCTTGGCGACCGAATCGATCTTCACGGCGCGCTCGCCGGTGACCAGGGTCAGGGCCTCATGGTCCCACATGGACGCGTTGCCCAGGGTGAGGTCTACATCGGTTTCCGTCAGGGCCTTGCTCAGCGCCACGCGGTCGTAGGGGAGGTGCGCCTCTTCGGTCAGCACCGTAACCTGCCAACCTTCAAGACCGCGGTTGTACATTGCGTCGGCGAAACGGTGGGCAGCGGGGCCGCCGCCGACGACGACGATGCGGCGCGGGTTCTCTGTACTTGAAGTGTGTCCGGTCACTGGTGGGCCTTTCGCAGATGTTGCATACGGATCTGTCGCAACTTGTGCTTCCAGCCTAGGGACGGGCAGTTTCGCTTCAGTTTCCCTTATGTTTCGTGATCTTAACTTCTGCATCACGAACGCATTTCATCAGGTGTGAGGTCTCTTTTACGCATTGGACACATACACGGACAACCGATGAAACACCGTGGTCTTAGCTTGGAGGAGTGGCCGCAAGTGTGGCCCGGTCCGGGGGAATGACGGTGAAAATACCAGCACCCGGACACTGTGAGAGGGGCTGAAATGACCGTAATTCTGGACCGTGCCGAGGACCTGACCACCACCGCCGCCTGGCACCGTGTTTGCGCGGTGGACGAACTCGAACTGGCTTGGGGCGAAGCCGCGCTGATCGCCGGACGTCAGGTTGCGTTGTTCCGCACAGCACCCACCGAAGTCTTCGCCGTAGCGCAGCAGGATCCGGCGACGCTCGCCAACGTTATGGCCCGCGGAATCATCGGATCCCGCGGAACCCGGCCCACCATCGCATCGCCGCTGCACAAAGAGGTCTACGACCTCGAAACCGGCGAATGCTTCACCAACCCCGAACTCAAGCTCGACGCGTTCGCCACCCGTTTGGTGGATGGTTTTATTGAGGTTGAACTCTAGGAGTTTTATAAACCCAATGCTTCGCTGACGTCCCTGAGAACATCATCCAGGGACGTTCGCGCTGCTTGGCGGGCGGCGGCAAGTTCCGCCGCGGACTCCACAGCCTGGATGACTTCCAGGTAACACTTGAGCTTGGGCTCCGTGCCGCTGGGACGAATAATGACGCGGCTCTGGTCCCTTGTGAGGTACAGCAGCCCGTCCGTGGGAGGCAGGGCTTCGCTTCCTTCGGCAAGATCGGTGAAAACCTCGACGGCGGAGCCCCCGAACGCTTCGGGCGGGTTGACCCGCAGACGGTTCATCATGGCGTCCAAAAGCCCCAGATCCGCCACCCGGATGCTGAGCTGGTCGCTCGCATGCAGTCCGTGGACCAGGTAGAGGTCGTCCAGCGTGTCGAAGATCGTTTTGCCCTCGGCCTTTGCTGCCGCTGCCAGTTCCGCAATCAACACTGCCGCCGAGATGCCGTCCTTGTCGCGCACCAAATCCGGCGCCACGCAGTATCCCAGGGCTTCCTCGTACCCGTAGCTGAGTCCGGGAACCCTTGAAATCCACTTGAAGCCCGTGAGCGTCTCCTCGTGGGCGTACCCTGCTGCGGCCGCGATGCGCGAGAGTAGCCGGGAGGACACGATCGAGTTAGCGAACACGCCCGTCTGCGGCTCATCGCCGGCAGCGGCAGCCATGCGCGCCACCACGTGCGCGCCCAGCAGCGCTCCCACTTCGTCGCCGCGGAGCATCCGCCAGGCTCCCGTGGAGGGATCCAGCGCAGCAACAGCGGCCCGATCGGCGTCGGGGTCGTTGGCCAAAACAATATCTGCACCTGATTCTGCAGCCGCGGCGAGGGCCAGGTCCAGGGCGCCGGGCTCCTCCGGATTGGGGAACGCGACGGTGGGGAAATCCGGGTCCGGCTCGGCTTGCTCGGCCACCAGCGTGACGTCGGTGAACCCTGCGGCGTGGAGGACGGAGACAGCCGTTTCACCGCCGACACCGTGCATGGGTGTGAGGATGATTTTGAGGTCCCGGGCCGGGAAATGGTCCCGATCCACCAAAGCGGCCACGGCGTCTTCATACTCGGCGGCGATGGACATGGGCAGCACGGTCCAGCCGTCTTCTGCCAGCGTGATCGAATCCAATGCACCTACAGCCTCGATCTTGGCTGCGATCTCCGTGTCGTATGGCGCCACGATCTGCGAACCGCGTCCGCTTTCGGTCACGGCGTGCCGTCCGAGGTAGACCTTGTAACCGTTGTCTTGCGGCGGGTTGTGACTGGCGGTGACCATCACGCCGCCGTCGCACTTCAGTGACCGGACCGCGTAGGCGAGCAACGGCGTCGGAAGTGCTGCCGGCATGAGGAAGGTCTCGATGCCTGCTGCTGTAAAGATTGCTGCGGTTTCCTGGGCGAAGATGTCCGAGTTGTAGCGGGCATCGAAGCCGACGACGGCGCGAGGCCGGGTGCCTGGCGCCGCTGCGGCTATGGTCTCGGTGAGGAAAGCGGCGAGGCCTGCCGCTGCCCGGCGGACGACGACGCGGTTCATCCGGTTGGGGCCGGGACCGAGCGCTGCCCGTAGGCCGGCAGTGCCGAACTGCAGGGTGCCGTTGAAGCTGTCGCCCAGTTCCTGCGCTGCTCCCGCATCACCGCTCTCGGCGAGCTCGGCCAGCTCGACGAGAGCAGCCGCCGTCGCCGGGTCCGGGTCTTGGGAAGCCCATTGGCGGGCGTCGGTGATCAGCTGTTCGAATGCGGCATCGCTGGATGTCATAGGGTCAAAACTATCCTCAATGAGACCTTAGCGGGCAACGAGGTACAGGATCCCGCCCCAATGAGTGGTCGTAAAGGGTGAGATCCCGCCCCTCAGCGGAGTTCAAAGAGATCGGGAAGTAATGGTGAAGTCCGTGTCGCCGCCCGTGCTGAACACCGAGGTGGCCGCACTATCCCAGTCCGGGAAGAACGTGTCAGAAAGAGCCACGTCGCCACCCTCGGCGAAGACTTCCACGGAGGATAAGTCCAGGAGGATGGTGAGATGGACCTTGTTGCCGGGGGAGGGCAGCGCCACTTCATGAAACGGGCTGAACTTAGGGGAGAAGTTAGTGGTCCCGGCCTGTGAACGGTCCACCCTCACAGTCCCACTCTCCTTGTTATAGGAGACGCGCAGCCCGGACTCGGAGCCTGGTGAGTGCCGGAGGAGAACGCCTGCCTCGCGCGCCGACGTCAGGTCCATGTCCAGCTCGATCAACTGGGTGCGCCGGTGGAAGTCCTGGCCGAGGTCCTTGACTGCGGAGCCGACGGTGAGGTTTTTGCTCTTCACTTCACCGGCGCGTTCCATCGTTCCCCGGGCCACTCCGGCTATGGAGGATCGCAACTCAAACCTCTTCCCGCCCCGAACCAGGGTGAGTTCACGGGGAATCGCCATGGAACCGCGCCACGGTGTGGTGGGCACGTCCTGGGCATAGTCCCAGTTGCCCATCCACCCCAGGAGTACGGGTTTGTCCCCGGGTGCCCCGGAAATGGAGTTTGCGGCATAGTAGTCGGCGCCGTGGTCCAGCCACTGGGATTCGTCGAGCGGCGCGTCGGGAGCGGCCGCATCCTCGGCGGTAAAGCGTGTCCCATCGAATTCGCCCACGAAGTACTGCATGCCCGAGCCGCCTGCAATGCCGCCGGGGTTGATGCTCAGCAGCATGACCCACTTCTTGGCAGTGGAGTCCTCCACATCCATGTGCAGGAGTTCGGGTACTTCCCAGAGCCCTCCCTGTGCGCCGACGCCGGAGAAATCGCTCAGGTACTCCCAGCGGAGGAGGTTGGTGGACTTGAACAATTTCACTACCTGGGCGTCGGCCACCACGGTGGTCATCACCCAGTAGCGGCCTGGCTCGTACCAAGTGATTTTGGGGTCACGGAAGTTGTTGTTGGTGGGTGTCAGGTTCAGGACCGGGTTTCCCTGGTACTTCTGCCAGGTCATGCCGTTGTCCACGCTGAACGCCACCGACTGGGCCTGCGCGCCTTGGGGCAGCACGCCGTTCTTGCCGTAGGCGCTGGTGTAGAGGGCCACCATGGGTGGATTCTCCGCCGACCCGAGTCCCGAGGCGTTGTTCTTGTCCATCACGATGGAGCCGGAGAAGATCTCTTCCTCCGGGCTTGCCTCCATGGCTACGGGTTGCTGCTCCCAATGGACCAGATCAGTGCTGGTGGAGTGGCCCCAGGACATATTGCCCCACGAGTTTCCGCGGGGGTTGTACTGGTAAAACGCGTGATAGGTACCGTCGTGATAAACGAGGCCGTTGGGGTCGTTGAGCCAGTTCTTTTCAGCCGTCAGGTGGGCCACGGGCCGCCACGGATCCGACGCGGACGGGCGGGGCCCGCCCGGGGCGGGGACCGGCGTCGGGCCTTCAGCCTGTGTGCAGGACGCTGCGGAGAAGGCGACCACGACGGCGGCACTTGCGGCCAGCATTTGGCGACGCGAAAGGTGGGGGCTGGGAAAAGTCATGGGGGAGATCCTGGGGGTTTGGGGGTGGCAGGGGTGCCGGTCCCCGCGGGACCAGTCACCCCTGCCGTGGCCTGAGGGCCGAGGTGTTACTGCTTACTTGTAGAGGCCTTCGCCGCCAACACGGACGTTGGTGGGAAGGTAGCCGAACGGCCCAAGACCGTTCTTGCCGAAGCTGCGATCAACCTGGGTCACGCCGCCCTGAAAGTTCATCTTCACAGTGGGTGACAGGGAGCCGCCGCGGACGCCGTCTACGTTGTCAATGAACGACTGGACGAGCCCGCCGGGCTGGACGTAGTGCGAGTAGGCCTGGAACTGACGGCCGTTCTGGCGAGGGTCCGGACCCTCCGGTGCGTTGGCCGGCATGTTCAGGTCCGTGGGGGAGCCCAGGGCCAGGCCGCTGTTGTTGACCGGCTGGTAGTCGGAGCGGACACCGTTGCCGACAAAGCCGTAGACGCCGTCCGGTCCGCGCATTCCATCTGCGTACGTGAACTGGTGGCTGATGGTGAACAGATAGTACTTGTTCTTGCCGTTCTCGTTCTGGATGAAGATCTGCGGACGCTCAGTCTGATCGTTCACGCAGTTGGCGGAAAGGATGGGAGGCAGGAAGCTCCACTTGGTGAGGTCCTTGTTGTCCGCAACGGCGAGTCCCACGTTGGCAGTCTGGTACCAGGCCCCGGTGCTGTTGACCTGGGCCACGGTCTCGGCGTTGGGATCGCCCGGTTGGTAGCCAAGGTCTTCCTGCTTGCACTTGTAGGAGCCGCGGGTGCCACCGGTGTTGCCTTCGAAGACCATGAAAGTCTTGCCCGGGTGGGCGGGGTCCGCGAAGGTGTACGGATCACGGAATGCGAAGCCGGGGTTCTGGGCTTTGTTCTGGTACAGCTTTCCGTCCGGTTCCAGCAGCTTGGTGTGCTGGAAGCCGTCGAAGCTCACGCCGTCCTTGGTGGCATGGATGGTACCCAGTGCCTTGGCGATCGCGGCGTCCGGAGCGATACCGCCACCGCCGGCATTCCGCTCGGCGACGTCGTAGAACGTGGTGGCCGTGTAGAAGACGTTGATTTTGTTGCCCTGCATGAGGCGGGTGGAACCGGACCACTCCGTATTCCCGATGGACGTGTTGTCCAGGAACAGGTGTCCGCCGTAGTTCCATTTATCCTTGGCAGGATCGGCGTTGGTCTTGCGGAAGAAGTAGCCGATCCTGGCGTTCCAGTGGCGCTGGTCGAAGCCGTAGCCGGCGTTCCGGTCAGCAACCAGGGAGAAGATGACGTCCCAGCCCTTGTAGCTGATCTGGTTGGCGTTCTCGTCCGTCAGGGACCACGTGTCCCAAACCCACACGTCCTCGTTCATGGCCGGGAAGTCCTTGGGGATTTCCGGCATGGTGACGTTGGGGCTCATGGAGTTCTGCCCGGGGGCAACGTTGGGGTTGCTCTGGGCCATGATCTGCTTGGCGTCGGCTCGGGTCCACTTGGACGTGAAATCTGCCGCTGGATCATATGCCTGCTGTGTATGGGTGGTCGGCAGTGGGAAGCCGGGCGTTGGCGCCGGCATGGTGCTCGAGGGCGGATCCGCCGGGAGGTTGGCCTGCGCGGCTGGCGCTACCAACAGGATGCTGCCGGCCACACCGGCCGCTGCTGCGACGGCTACTGCCTGCCGTAACCGGCGGCGCGGCCGTGGAGGGGTTGAGTGCGTGTTCATGCTTACTCTTCTCGCGGAGTGTTGGACTTCGTGGAGTGGGGCGCATGCCCTGACCCCCGGTTGGGGGGTTTCTGTACTCAGGCGTCCGTCGATCCGCTGGAGGCGTCACCGAGGGACGCCATCGTTTCGAGGAGCGGCGGAGCCATGGAGATGTCCGCCGCGGTGGTTCCGGCACGTCGACTTACCGGAACACTCTCCACGCTAGACACGTGTTAGGTCCGAAATCAAAGGGCGTTTCGCCCGACCTTTCAGTTACCGGCAGGTATGTGCGCAAGCGCTTACATTGCCAACATGCGCGCGTGTCACAATAGCCGGGCGGGAATCAAATGTTTCGTCACACATCAGATTTATTCTGTGAATTTACTGTGCGTTTACCTTCCCGCCGAGGTGGCCGGGACCTGCCATGGCAAACAAAAAAGCGGGGCCGCCATGAAGTGGCGGCCCCGCGATCCGGCTGGACTGCTAGAGCTTGGCGATGATCTCCGCCAGCAGTTTGGATATGCGCTTACCCGCTGCTTGGCCGGCTTCCAGGACTTCCGCGTGGCTCAAAGGAACCGGGCTGATGCCGGCTGCCAGGTTGGTGACCAGGGAGATACCGAAAACTTCCATGCCCGCGTGCCGGCCGGCAATGGCTTCCAAAGCGGTGGACATGCCCACCAGGTCTGCGCCGATCCGCTTGGCGTACTGGACCTCCGCCGGCGTCTCGTAGTGGGGGCCTGTGAACTGCGCGTACACGCCTTCCTGGAGGGAGGGGTCAACCTCGCGGGCGAGGTCACGGATCCGTGAGGAGTAGAGGTCCGTGAGGTCAACGAACGTTGCGCCTTCAAGCGGGGAAGTGGCGGTGAGGTTGATGTGGTCGCTGATCAGTACCGGCGTACCCGGGGTCCAGTCCTCATTGAGCCCGCCGCAACCGTTGGTCAGCACCAGAGTTTTGCAGCCGGCAGCTGCGGCTGTGCGAACGCCGTGCACCACGGATCGTACGCCGCGGCCTTCGTAATAGTGCGTTCGTGCCCCTAGAACGAGGGCGCGTTTGCCTTCCTTGGTGAGGACGGAGCGGATGGTGCCAACATGGCCCACCACTGCTGGCTTGTGGAAACCGGGAACCTCGGATGCGTTCAGGGTGGCCGTGGTTTCGCCGATCAGATCGGCGGCTTCCGCCCACCCGGATCCGAGCACCAGTGCTACGTCATGGGATTCGACGCCGGTCTCCGCGGCGATGAAGTCCGCGGCAGCCTTCGCGGCCTCAAAGGGGTCAGTGTTCATCAGCTCAGTGTTACTCACTGGTACAAGCTACCCTGTGGCCGCAGGTCTTTGGTAGGGATACCAAAGCGGGTGAGGGTGTGCTGAGTGGCAGCCGACGTCGCGATGAGCGAGAATTGAGGATTGTGACCACCCAAGTTGACTTCAGTGCCCCCCGTATCGCGATCCTGGGAGGTGGTCCCGGCGGATATGAAGCTGCCATGGTGGCTGCCTCGCTCGGCGCCCACGTCACTATCGTAGAGCGGGCGGGCCTCGGCGGCTCGGCCGTGCTGACCGACGTCGTGCCTTCCAAGACCCTGATTGCCACCGCCGACCTCATGACCCGCGTCGGTGAGGCGGATGAGCTGGGAGTGAAGTTCGACGGCGACGGCACGGCTTCGAAGCCCCGCGCCGACCTCAAGCACATCAACGATCGCGTCCTGAACCTTGCCCATGGGCAGTCCGAGGACATTCGTGCCGGCCTCGAGCGCCTGGGCGTGGAGATTGTCATCGGTTCGGGCAAACTTCTGGACAACAACACCATCGAGGTCCTCACCATTGATGGCACCCGCACTATTGATGCCGACGCTATCCTGCTGGCCGTTGGCGCCCACCCGCGTGAACTGCCCACTGCAAAGCCCGACGGCGAACGCATCCTGAACTGGGCCCAGATCTACAACCTGGACGAGCTCCCCGAAGAATTGATTGTTGTGGGTTCGGGCGTCACTGGTGCCGAATTCGCCTCCGCCTACAACGGTTTGGGCTCCAAGGTGACGCTGATTTCCAGCCGTGACCAGGTTCTCCCCGGCGAGGACACGGACGCCGCGAAGCTGCTGGAAGGCGTCTTCGAGCGTCGCGGCGTGCGGGTGCTGTCCAAGTCCCGCGCCAACGCAGTGGAGCGGACGGACGACGGCGTTAAGGTCACCCTGGGTGACGGATCGATCGTGACAGGTACGCACTGCCTGGTGTGTGTTGGTTCCATCCCCAACACTGCCGGCATCGGCCTTGAAGAAGCAGGCGTGACCCTCACGGAGTCCGGGCACATCAAGGTGGACGGCGTTTCCCGCACCACCGCCCCCAACATTTACGCTGCCGGCGACTGCACTGGTGTCTTCGCCCTGGCATCCGTTGCAGCCATGCAGGGCCGCATCGCGATTGCACACTTCATGGGTGATGGCGTGAAGCCGCTGAAGCTCAACCAGGTGGCCTCCAACATCTTCACGTCCCCCGAAATCGCCTCCGTGGGCGTCTCCGAAGCCGACCTCGCATCCGGCAAGTACCAGGGCGACGTGGTGATGTTGTCCCTGCTCAGCAACGCCCGCGCCAAGATGCGCAACACCAAGGATGGCTTCGTCAAGATCATTGCCCGCAAGGGGTCCGGCACCGTGATCGGTGGCGTGGTGGTGGGTCCGAACGCATCCGAACTCATCTTCCCGATCTCCGTGGCCGTGACGCAGAAACTCCACGTGGACGATGTGGCCAGTGCATTCACTGTCTATCCGTCGCTGACCGGCTCCATTTCCGAGGCCGCCCGGCGCCTGCACGTGCACATGTAGCTCCAACGCCGGCGCCCGTTGGCCTGCCCAGGTGCGGGTGGACGCGAGCGCGCCGGAAAGCTGCGAGACCGCGGTTCCGAACCGGCGATTTCGCAGCTTTTCAGGGTGCTGGCGGCTGTTCGGCGTATAAGGAGTTATGCGGCAGCCGCTTGGAAGTGTTTTTCGATGATCCCCTTGATGTCCTCGTGGCACCCTCCGCAGCCTGTTCCTGCGCGGGTTGCCTTCGATACCTCGGCCACGGAAGAGCAGCCCTCCACCACGGAGTCCTCGATGCTGGCCGCGCTCACTCCGGCACAACGGCAGACGGTCCGCTGGGGATCGTTGCTGGTGGCCCCGGAATCCAGCTGGTCTGGTCCGTCGAGCCTGAGCAGCAAGGACCGGTCAGCGGGCAGCTCCGAGGAGCGCTCGAACAGAACCACCAGCTCAGCGGCTGTCCGGGGCATGCCCACGGCAACCAGGCCTTCAAGCACTCCGCCGCGTGTGGTCATCTTGACGTAGCGGCCGTGTTCCGGATCAGCCCATTGGGAAATCTGCCTGCGGGCGCGCCCGGACGCGGCCCCGGCTTCCAGCAACTCCTCGTCCCAGGGATCGGCCTGGTTGTCTCCTGCCACTGCCAGGTTGACGCCGCGGGCCTTGAGGACAATGACGCCGGGCTTCTCCTTCGGTAGTGCTTCCAAAGCATCTGCGGCAATCTGGCCATCACGGGCCAGGACCACGAGGTACTCGGCCAACCATTCGGCCTGCCGCCAGCCCGGACCGACGAGGCCCGAGGGGCCGGAAGCAGTCCGGCAATCAACGCACGCGGCGTCAGGGCAGCGAACTTCGGCGCAGTCGCCGATCGCGAACATGTGGGGCTCGTGATAAGTCCGGAGATGATGGTCCACAAGGATACCGGCGCCGGTAGGGAGGCCACAGCCCTCCGCCAACTCGATGCGGGGGCGCACACCACAGGACAACACCAGTAGGTCGCCGTCGATCGCCGAGCCGTCGTCGAGGAGCAATGCGGAGAAGCTGCCTCCGGGGCCGGCTGTCTCCACGCCGGTTGACCGTGCGTTGCCTGCCATCCGGACTCCACTGGTCCGCAAGCTGTTGGTAAGCACTGATCCGCTGCCGCGATCGATGCTCCTGCCCAGTGGGAAAGGACCGTTGTGAACCACCGTGGTCCGGGCGCCTTCTTCCGAGGCGGCCAAGGCAGTTTCCAAGCCGAGCACGCCACCACCCAGGACCACCACGCGTTTTCCACCGGTAACCGCAGCGCGAAGCACGGCAGCATCGCGCAGATCACGCAGGGTAGTCACCCCCGCCGGGAGCACAGGCCCGGAGGGATCCGGGTTGAGGCCGGTCAGGTTGGGAATCACGGGACGGGATCCGGTTGCGAACACCAGCCGGTCGTAGTGTTCAGTGCTGCCACCGGACAGCGCTACGTGCTGGCGGGCACGGTCGATTCTTTTGACTGTGACGCCCAACCGCACCTCCACGCCGTCGGACTCCAAGTCGGATGCATCAGCCATGGCCAAAGCCTGGGCGCTGGTGCGGCCGACTCCCAGTTCGGCGATCATCACGCGGTTATACGCGGCCTCGGTTTCCTGGCCCACTACCAGCAACTGCACCAGCCCGGTGCGGACGGCGGGGAGCAGTTCGTCCACGAGCCGGGCAGCGACAGGCCCGAATCCAACAACAACAATGCGCTCGCTCATGATGCCTCCTTGACGTGCAGTGGCAGCCGCGTGTCCTCCGGGACGGTGTAGGAGGGCGGGTCCTGGGTGGAAACTGCGCGCCGGACCCATACCCGGCTGGTCTTGAACTCCGGCATGCCGGAGATGGGATCTGTGGCCGCCTCCGTGAGGCGGTTGGCGTTTTCCTGGCCGGGGAAGTGGAACGGCAGGAAGACGGTGTCCGGGCGGACCGAGTTGCTGAGCTCGGCACGGCAAAGCACTTCGCCGCGCTCGTTGGTGACGGTGGCGTAGTCGCCGTCGGCAATGCCGCGCGAAGCCGCCGTTCCCGGGTGAATAAGGAGCCGGGCTTGCGGCTGCGATGCCAGGAGTTCGCTCACCCGGCGCGTCTGGGCGCCGGATTGGTAGTGCTCCAACAGCCGGCCGGTTGCCAAGGCCAGCGATTCGTCGGCAAAGGAACGGACGGCCCGCTTGGACGGGGTCACCGGGACCATGACGGCCCTGCGGTCAGCGTGGGCGAAGCCCTCAGAGAAGAGCCGTGGTGTTCCGGTGCTGCCCACGGGATACGGCCAGTAGGCTGCCTCGCCGCGGTCCAGCATGGCGTAATCAATGCCCGAGTAATCAGCCAGGCCTCCAGCAGATGCCAGGCGGAGCTCTTCGAAAACGGTCTGGGGGTCGTCGCTGAATGTCGAGGGCGCTTCAAGGAGCTCAGCCAGCCTGGCCATGAGCCACAACTCGCTGCGAACACCCGGGGGAGGCGTCAGTGCGCGGCGGCGACGGATCACGCGGCCCTCCAAGTTGGTCAGCGTTCCTTCTTCCTCGGCCCACTGAGTGACCGGCAGGACCAGGTCAGCTTCGGCAGCGGTCTCTGACATGAAGAAGTCGCACACCACCAGGAAGTCCAGGCTGCGCAATCCCTTGATCACTGCGTTGGTATCAGGAGCCGAGACCACCACATTGGCGCCGTGGACGAAAAGGCAACGGACGCCGTCGGGCTTTCCCAGAGACTTGAGAAGTTCGACGGCGGGCAGGCCTGGTCCGGGGATCAGCGACTCGTCCACGCCCCACACTCCAGCGACGTGGGCCCGGGCGGCAGGATCGGTGATTTTGCGGTAACCGGGAAGCTGGTCGGCCTTCTGGCCGTGTTCGCGGCCGCCCTGGCCGTTGCCCTGGCCGGTGAGGGTGCCGTAGCCGCTGCGGGCCGAGCCGGGCAGTCCGAGCAGGAGGCTGAGGTTGATGGCGGCGGTGGCGGTGTCGGTGCCGTCAACGTGCTGTTCCACGCCACGGCCGCTGAGGATGTAGCTGCCGCCAGCACGGGCGCCTTGGGCGAGCCGGCGTGCGGTTTCGCGGATGAGGGTGGCCGGTACACCGGTGATGGACTGGACGCGCTCCGGCCAGAAAGCGTTGAGGCTGCGCACCACGGCTGCGTAACCGCTGGTGTTCTTCTCGATGTACGAGGCGTCGGTGAGTCCCTCGTGCACCACCACGTGGCTGATGCCCAAAAGGAGTGCCAAATCGGTGCCGGGCGTCGGCTGCAAGTGGAGGCCGCCGCCGTCGGACGTAAACGCAGCAGTAGCCGAGCGTCGGGGGTCCACCACAACCAGTCCGCCGGCATCCCGTGCGCCTTGCAGGTGCTGGACGAACGGAGGCATGGTCTCGGCAACGTTGGAGCCGAGCATGAGGATCACGGACGCGGTGTCCAGGTCCGTGACGGGGAAGGGGAGGCCTCGGTCCACGCCAAAGGCCCGGTTTCCGGCAGCTGCTGCGGATGACATGCAGAACCGGCCGTTGTAATCGATGCGGGAGGTGCGGAGGGCCAGCCGGGCGAACTTGCCCAGCATGTACGCCTTCTCGTTGGTGAGGCCGCCGCCGCCGAAGACTCCCACGGCGTCGTTCCCGTGCTGCTGCTGGGTGTCCTTGACGGCGGCCGTGATGAGCATGAGCGCCTGGTCCCAGGAGATGGGCTGGTGTACGCCGTCCGAGCCCTTGAGCATCGGCTCCGTGACGCGCCCGTTGTGATTCAACAACGACGCCGATGTCCAGCCTTTGCGGCACAGCCCGCCCCGGTTGGTGGGGAAGTCGCGTCCCGAAACTTCCAGGGGCACGGCGGGTGCTGCGCCCGGCGCGGGGACTGCCCCCGCCGCGGGTGCGGCGGGGGTCAGCCTCATGGCGCACTGGAGCGCGCAGTAGGGGCAGTGGGTATCGGCGCCGTTGGGCATCTAGATGTGTCCGATCGTGTTGCGCTTCTGGGCGGGGCGGATGTAGCAGACCCAGCAGACGGTGAGCATCAGGACGTAGGCTCCAACGAATCCATAAAACGCCGGGGTGTACGAGCCGCTGGCCGAGTTGGAGGCGTTGAGTACCTGCGGGATGACGAAGCCACCGTAGGCGCCGATCGCGGAGATCAGGCCCAGCGAGGAAGAAGCCAGGCGTGCCGTGGTGGCGCTCGGGGCTCCTGCTCGAGCTGCGCGGCTGGACGTTGCGAAGATGACCGGGATCATGCGGTACGTTGCGCCGTTACCGAAGCCGCTGGCCAGGAAGAGCAGCAGGAACAAGGTGAGGAAGAGCCAGAAGTTCTTCAGGGGCAGCGTCCAGATCATGGTCAGCGTGATGACGGCCATGGAAGCGAACGAGGCGATGGTCATCCGCGCGCCACCCATGCGGTCGGCCATGCGTCCGCCATAAGGGCGGGCCAGGGAACCAACCAGCGGGCCGAGGAAGGCCAGCGAGAGCGCCACAGCGCCAACATGAATGGAGGAGAAGTCCGGGAAGTAGTCCTTGATCAGCTTGGGGAAGACGCCGGCAAAGCCGATGAACGAACCGAACGTTCCAATGTAGAGGAAGGCCATGATCCACAGGTGCGGTTCCTTCAGGGCGGCCAGGGAACCGGCCAGATCACCCTTGGCGCTGGTGAGGTTGTTCATGTACTTGTAGGCGCCAAAGGCGGCGATGATGATCAGCGGGA
This sequence comes from Paenarthrobacter sp. TYUT067, assembly GCF_023656375.1. Lineage (NCBI taxonomy): Bacteria > Bacillati > Actinomycetota > Actinomycetes > Micrococcales > Micrococcaceae > Paenarthrobacter > Paenarthrobacter sp. TYUT067. The sequence goes on along the minus strand of NZ_JAMOIT010000027.1, from coordinate 2,436 downwards.
TCCAGATGATGCCAGCCATGGGCAAGTTGACGGTTCCGGCAGCAAGAAGGGTGATGGCGATGGGCACAACAAGCTGCGCGACGGCGGCACCGAGGTTTCCGCCTGCTGCGTTCAGGCCCAGCGCCCAGCCCTTTTCGCGGGCGGGGTAGAAGAAGGTGATGTTGGCCATGGAGCTGGCGAAGTTGCCGCCACCGAAGCCGGCAAGTGCAGCCATGAGGAGCATGATGCCGAACGGTGTCTCCGGATTGGAGACGCAGATGGCCAGTCCTGTTGTGGGGATCAGCAGGAGCAGGGCCGAGACGATGGTCCAGTTCCTGCCACCGAACTTGGGGACCATGAAGGTATAGGGAATCCGGAGCGTGGCGCCTACCAGGCTGGGAATGGAGATGAGCCAGAAGATCTGGTTGGTGTCGAACTGAAATCCGGCCGCGGGCAGCTGGACCACCACAATGGACCACAACTGCCAGACGACGAAACCGAGGAATTCGGCGAAGATGGACCAATTGAGATTGCGCTTGGCGATGGACCGGCCTTCGGACTCCCATTGGCCCTTGTCTTCGGCATCCCAGTTGGCGATCCAGCGGCCGGGACGGTGTTCAAGGGCGGAAGTGGCGGTGGCAGTGGACTGGGCGGGAGCCAGTGCATCTGCGGTGCGGTCAACTGTCACGGAAGTGCCTCCTTGGTGGGGACGTTGTTCTTCCAAGGTAGGTTTGGCGCATTTCGTGGACGGTCGCCGTTTGTAAACGCCCTGTGACATTTCCCTATCGGCGGGGTCACCGGCGCGTGAGGCGATGGTGAGGTAGTGTGGCGCGGACCACAAGGTGAGATTTTCTTGTCTGTCCGCATGTTGGACTTGGTTGTCCAGTCAATGGACAGCGGGAACTATTATTGAACTCTCGAATAATCCGTCGCCAGCAGGCTCCTGGGGGACCGGCCGGCGCAAAAGAAAGCTGCAAATACATGTCTTCCACCGCACCATCCAAGGAAGGTGAGTCCACTAAGCCAGTGAACTCACGGGGCAAGGTGATCTTCGCGAGCCTGATCGGCACGACGATCGAGTTCTACGATTTCTACGCCTACGCCACCGCGTCAGTACTCGTCTTCCCCAAGCTCTTCTTCCCCGACGCCACTGACATCAATGCACTGCTCAGTGCGTTCGCCATCTTCGGTGTCGCTTTCTTCGCACGGCCCATCGGCGCCGTGGTCTTCGGCCACTTTGGTGACAAGATCGGCCGCAAGGGCACCCTGGTGGCCTCGTTGCTGACCATGGGTATTGCAACCTTCCTTATCGGTCTCCTGCCCACGGCCTCCATGCCGGGGTGGGCCATCCTGGCCCCGATCATGCTGGTGATCCTCCGCTTCTTCCAAGGCCTCGCTTTGGGCGGAGAATGGTCAGGCGCAGCGTTGCTGGCCACCGAGAACGCGCCCGAAGGCAAGCGCGCCATCTACGGAACGTTCCCGCAGCTGGGTGCTCCCATCGGCTTCATCATCGCCAACGTCATCTTCATCTGGATGAACGTCTCCCTGAGCGCCGAAGAGTTCCTGGCCTGGGGCTGGAGGGTTCCGTTCATCCTCAGCGCCGTGCTGGTGATCGTGGGCCTTTACGTTCGTTTGAAGCTGGTGGAGAGCGCATCCTTCACCAAGGTGATCGAGCAGGAAAAGGTCCAGAAGCTGCCCCTCGCGGCTACACTCAAGAGCCACTGGCGCCCCGTGGTGGCCGGTACCTTCATCATGTTTGCCACCTACGTGCTCTTCTACATCATGACCACGTTCACCCTGTCCTACGGCACCAAGCCCACCCTTGCCGGCGCCCAGGCGGCGGCCGAGAAGGCCGGTACGCCCATGACGCCGGAGCAAGTGGCGGCGTTTGTTCCCGGCCTGGGAATCACCCGGTCCGACTTCCTCTGGATGCTGATCATCGGCGTCGTCTTCTTTGGCATCTTCACCGTGGTCTCCGGACCGCTCGCCGAGAAGTGGGGCCGCCGCAAGTTCCTGTTGGGAGTCACTGCGGGCATCTTCGTGTTCGGTGCGCTCTGGTTCACCATGTTTGGTCCCGGCCAGGCAGCGGCGATGGTTGGTCTTATCGTGGGCTTCACACTCATGGGCCTCACCTTCGGACCCATGGCAGCGATCCTTCCGGAACTGTTCCCGGCCAACGTCCGCTACACCGGCTCGGCTGTGGCGTACAACCTGTCCTCAATGATCGGCGCAGCACCCGCTTCGTTCGTGGCTATTGCGCTCTGGTCCGCAGCCAACGGCAGCACCTGGCTGGTGGGCGCCTACATGGCCGCCGCTGCGGTGGTCACCTTCATTGCGCTGTGGCTGACCCGCGAAACCAAGGACATGGAAACTACGGTCAGCAGAAGCGTCAGCCCTGCACCGGCGAGGATCTGTGGGGCGAACAGGTAGGACACCACAACGTCCCAGCGGTAGCGT